>NZ_JAUBQE010000076.1:0-22408 GCF_036701115.1 Microcoleus sp. Pol1C5
GCAGAGATTTTTGAGAAGAGTTATAATTCGCAAAGCCTTTGCCAGATAAGCTTTGCGAGTTTTGGGAGATGTCTAATGTGCGTGAAGCGTAGCTATCCCGTAGGGAATCCCCCGCGTCTCCTTAATCCTCTTCATCCTCATCCGACAATTTTGTCATTTCCTCAGCAACTAGCGTCTGAAAATCCTCTCCGCAGTGAACGTTGAGATGGATTGCAGCACTCATGAACTCTGCTAGAATTTCACCTTTTTGTCGATCGCTCAAATCAGGTAACTGAAGCTGGTGGATTAAAGTAATCACATTTTGACACTCAGTACCCAATTCATCAATTAACGTTCTCAGTGTAGAATTAGTTACAGAAATTGTCCGATCGCTAACTTGCATCTTTATTTACCCAATCGTTTTAAAGCTTGCTGAATTCCTTTCTCAAAAGCTCGAATTTCACTTTCCCAATGCCGGATTAAGCCTTCATCGGGAAAATCCTTCTCATATTCCAGTCTAATCTTTTCTTCATGTTCTGCAATCCGCTTGTTCAACGAACGAAGAGCTTTTTTGTGATTTTTATTCCCCATAGAGTCTCACACCCATAAAAAAAGTAGAGGTGCGATCGCGATCGCATCTCTACAAAAATTATAAATAAGGTGCACATCGTGCACCCTACAAATTAGCTGTTCTGGGGAACAGGAGCACTCGGTGCTCCAGAAAAAGTCGGCGCTGGTACAGAATTACTCGGTGCACCAGTCTTAGCCCGCTTTTTGATCAAGATTGGCTTGACGCTGTTTTCTGCACCAATCGGGGGATCTTCTTGTTGAGCGTAATCAGCGCCCATCCAAGCAGGACGGCTTTGATCGAAAGCCATTTGCAAAGCAGCAGCGGCGATCGCGTGGGAGTCGTACTCCTCGGATAACTGAGATACCAGAGGCAAGAAAGATGCCATCCGTTCGCCAGCCAAAGCTTCGCGAACTTTACCCTGCATCTTTTCCAACTGACGTGCTTCAATTTGCGCCCGTGTCGGAATGTTTCGCACCGTCAAGCTCGATCGCACGTGGCGTTCAATCAAGCGCAGTTTGCGGCGATCGACCGGTTGAATCAGCGTAATCGCCGTTCCTTCGCGACCAGCCCGGCCCGTGCGTCCGATCCGGTGAACGTAGCTTTCCACACTGTCGGGCAAATCGTAGTTAATCACGTGAGTCAAGTGATCCACGTCCAAACCTCGCGCCGCAATATCAGTCGCCACTACCCAGCGCACCTGACATTGGCGGAACCGATGCAACAAACGTTCCCGCTGTGCCTGATTCAAATTACCGTGATACTCGTCAACGCTGTGACCTGCTGCTTGCAGTTGGCTGGTGAGTTCTGCCGCCGACTGCCGAGTCCGCACAAAAATCAGTGCAGATTCCGGGTCTTCCATTTCTAAAATTGGCTGTAGGGCTCTTGCCTTCGACCAGCCACGGGGAATCATGTACACGCCTTGGCTGATGCGCTTTGGCGTTGCTTTTGGCTGTTCTACGGTGACGTTGACTGGGTTACGCAAATGCCGCGCCACCAATTTGCGAATGGAAGCTTCCATCGTCGCCGAGAAAAATGCCGTTTGACGTTCTTTTGGTGCAGCATCCAAGATTTTTTCCACATCTTGGATAAAGCCCATGCTCAGCATTTCGTCAGCTTCATCCAAAACCAGCCATTTTACCTTGTCTAGTTTTAGGCTGCCACGGCTGAGCATATCCAATATGCGTCCGGGTGTACCGACAACGACGTGCACGCCGCGCTTCAAACGCTGCATTTGACGATCGATCGATTGACCGCCGTACACTGTCAGAACTTGCAGAGAGCGACCCACTTTTACCGGGCCGTCGCTGCTGATGCCGCTCAAATCACGGATGGCTTCAGTTACTTGCATCGCCAATTCGCGAGTCGGCGTCAGCACCAGTGCTTGCACCGCAGTTACATCTAAATCAATCCGCTCCAAGATGGGCAACGAGAATGCTGCCGTTTTGCCTGTCCCTGTTTGGGCTTGACCCACAACGTCGCGACCTGCTAGCAAGTGCGGAATTGCTTGTACTTGGATGGGAGTAGGTTCTGTAAAGCCTAGTGTTTCCAGATGGAGAACGAGTTCTTCCGAAAGACCTAAGCCTTCAAACAATAAATTCATTAATGCTCCTAATAACGAGTCTTAGCCTTCTAAGTTGCCCAACTCGGATGCGGATTTCTGCTCTAGGGCAGGAACTCATAAGAGTTCTTTATGGTGCTGCGCCTGCGCGCACCTTCTTAAATAGCAATCGAGTATAGGGCAGCTCCGTCGATGGTGACTAAATTTACCAATTCGACAGCCGTCTTTGATTTTGTGACATCACCGATACCAACCGCCAGGGGTCGGGTTATAGGCTTCCAACATTCTTAAAACAGGACATTGGACTTCCTTTGAGGTACTTGCAAGCTTTCCCTCTAAGGCATTTTATAGTGAGGATCATGACCAGCCCCACTTCACTACATAGTAGTAACAGGTTGTTTGGTTCAGGCGCTATCCCGCAATCCGTCGCCTGCGGGATTGAGCGGGGGATGGGGCGACCGTTACCGCCTATCCATCTCAACACTCTTTCGGGATACCGTTGTGGTGTAGGGCGGACGGCGAAGCAATCTCAAATTATCCCCGCTTATTTCTGGCTTGTTATCATCATAACTCTTTACATTCAGAAACAAAACATTAAATTCGTTAAAATTTTCCGATGTTCTGTAGAGATTACCGCACCCCGACGGGGAGGGTCGATTGCCAGATAGGGGCTAAAAAAGTTTAGAACCCCTTTGCTACATATCTTTGCACAATTGTGTACTAACCGTTACTTTTGTTGCACAATCCGCTAATCATTTTTGGCTCGTGTCCGGTTTTTGTTCGCCACACCGCCGATCGCGACAGTTCCAGCAATACTTACACTTGACCGTAGAGGTCGTAGACATCTGCACCAGTAATTTTCACAGATACGATTGAACCCAGCCGCGCTTCTCCTGTGACGTAGACGAGTCCATCTACTTCTGGGGAAAACCGAGCGGATCTACCAATCAACTCGCCTGTCTCTGGTTGTTCTTGTTCTATCAGGACATCAACTACCTGACCGACAGACTCTTGATTCTTCTTCAATGATATAGGTTGTTGTGCCGCCATTACCGAATTGCGCCGCATTTCCATTATTTCTGCAGGTATTTGCTGGGGCAAGCTGAAGGCTGGGGTTCCTTCTTCTGGCGAAAATACAAAAACTCCTACGTGATCGAATTCGTGGCGCTTGACAAATTCCAGCAAGTGTGCTGCGTGTTCGTCGGTTTCGCCGGGGAAGCCGACAATAAAAGTTGTCCGCATCACGGCGCCGGGAAGTGCTGCTTTGAGCCGATCGACTATGGCATCATTGATCCCAGCTTGAAAAGGCCGATTCATCGCCCGCAGAATTTCCGGGTGCGAGTGTTGCAGGGGTAAATCCAAATACGGCAAAACGTTTGGTGTTTCGCGGATGGCTGCGACAACTTGCGGAGTCAAACCTGTAGGATAGGCGTAGTGCATCCGAATCCAAGGTACATCTACTTCACCCAAAGCGCGCAGTAGTTCGGCTAGTTTCGGTTCGCCATAAATATCTTTGCCGTAGTTGGTGGTAATTTGAGAAATTAAGATAATTTCCTTTACCCCTTCCGATGCCAATTGCTTAGCTTCGGCGACGATAGATTCGATCGTCCGCGATCGTTGATTTCCGCGCAAGTGCGGGATAATGCAAAAAGCACAGCGGTAGTCACAGCCTTCTGCTATTCGCAGATAAGCGACACCTTCCGATGTGGTGCGGTAGCGGGGAGTAGTTTCGTCAGCGATGTAAGTAGGTTCTGAAGAGACGAGGGAAACTCGATCGCCCTTTTCCACCTGCTGCATAACATTGACTATTTTGTGATAGTCGCCAGTGCCGACAATTGCGACTGCTTCGGGCAATTCGTCCAGCAATTCCTGCTGAAAATGCTGTGCCATGCAGCCGGTGATGACTACTTTTTTATTAGCTTCGGCCAATTCTACCAAGGTGCGGACCGACTCTTCTCGCGCAGCTTGGATAAAACTACAAGTATTGACTACAACATAATCAGCTAATTCTTCATTAGAATCCACTTGATAGCCCGCTTGAGCCAGCAAGCCGATCATGTGTTCGGTATCGATGCGATTTTTTTCGCAGCCGAGGTGAGTAAATGCGATCGTTGGCTTCGTTGCCATGCAGTAATAGTTAGTGTTGCGCTATTTCTAAGAACATTTTATGATATCACACTCATTGCCAATTGGCAAGATCTTGGTCTAATTTGTCGATCGGCTGCGACCAGTGGAACTTTTACCTTGGGGGCGGGCATAATCACCACCCCACAAGAGTTTGAAGATTTTTCCCGATGCAAATCTTGATGCTTTTCACCTAAAAAATACTGCTAGCCCAACTTACGTGGGGATTTGATCCGACGATACATCCGGGGCGATTGCCAGATTTGCTTCACCCGAAAGCACTTGAGCAGCAGATCCACTAGCTAAGTGACCGTAAGAGTGTGCGCCCAAACCCTTAACTTGGCGCATCAAAGTGCCCATTTCCAAAGCACTCATCGCATAATTCCAGCCCAAATTGCTTTTAATTCCAGCCCTTTCCAAAGCTTGCTGCATCGTGTCAGTCGTCACCACCCCAAAAATCACCGGCACTCCTGTCTGAAAAGCAGCAGCAGCAATTCCCTTAGCAACCTCACCAGCCACAAAATCGAAATGAGGAGTTTGGCCCCGAATTACCGCACCCAGACAAATTACCGCATCGTAGCGGTGAGAAAGAGCAGCTTGGCGCGCCACCAAAGGAATCTCAAAACTTCCCGGAACCCAAAAAAAGTCCACCTGAGAGCCATGAGGATTAATATCAACCCCGTGGCGTTTCAAACAATCTTGACATCCCTCCAAAAGTTTGTTAACCACCAAATCGTTAAAACGACCAATGACAATAGCAAACCGCAAAGATTCGGTGTGAGTAAAAGTTCCCTCGAAAACAGTCATAGTGCTCTAGTTTAGATTTTAGGTTTTAGATTTTAGATTTTTGTTTGTGAGAAGGCAAAAGTCAGAAAGCAGCAGCATCTCATCTGAATCTCAAGTGCAAAAACATACAGGGTCGCGCGGTCTGGAAAATTCCTAGCTTCTGCCGAATGCCTTTCAATCGCTGGTAAATGCCTTCAGCCTTCTATCTTTTACCTTCTTTCTTCGAGAGAGTTGGGTGAAATTAAACGACTAAAAAGTTCAATACACCCACTGCAATAACCAGCAAAAACCAGAGACCCGACCCGACATAAATCAGGGATTTAGACTGATTCCAGTTTTGGGGAGAGGCATAAGCAACTGGCACGCCAACGACCATCACAAAAGACAGCAGTACCAGACCCAGTAAAACCACTTGAAACAGAATTGATAACATCTTTTCTCCTTTCGATATAACCGTGCGTTGATCGGAAATAGTTTCCCAGAACCGAAAAAAATCTTCCAAATTCTAGTTTTTGACAGTTTCCCGATAGTCGATCGAGAAATTGTCGGTTGATTGATACGAAAGAACCCAGGCAAATTCGGGCGTTGCGCGAACAGGCGTCAGCGGCTCTTAAGATTTTTATCAATTTTATCATTGTTCGCTACAGCACAGAAAACTCGAAAGGTTAACTTAAAGCCCGATCGACACATCCGGTTTCAAAGGGCGAGAAATTGCTACTGTTTGAGTTAGAGATGCGGGATTTTCGGCTATGGACTTAGTTTTGTGCCACACAACAGCAGATTTTGACGCCTTGGGGGCGGCGGTGGGACTTTGCGTGCTGCGCCCCGGTAGCAGGATCGTATTGACGGGCGGGTGTCATCCGACAGTGCGGGATTTTTTGGCGCTACACCGCGACGAGTACCCGCTGATTGAACGCCGATCGGTCAATCCGCAACGCATTCGATCGATTACTATAGTTGATGCCTCCCAGCGCGATCGTTTAGGAAAAGCCGCCGAGTGGCTGGATTTGCCACAAGTGAGCGAAATTGCTGTTTTCGACCATCACCTACAGGCCGATTTAGACATTCCCGCTACTGTTACGCAGATCGAAGCAGTCGGAGCCAGCACGACATTAATTGTCGAAAAGCTCAAAAATCAAGCAGAAAACAGCGACACACCATTCCGCCTGCTGCCTTCGGAAGCAACAGTCATGGCCCTCGGCATCCACGTCGATACAGGTTCCCTCACCTTTGAGGGCGCAACTGCGCGAGATGCAATGGCTTTGGCCTGGTTGATGGAACAAGGAGCGAGTTTGGGGGTAATCGCTGAATATGTAGAACCCGGTTTGTCTCCTCAATTGCAAGATTTGCTCAGAGAAGCGCTGAATAATTTGCGATCGGAAACTTTGCACGGTTACAGCATAGCCTGGGTGCTGCTATCTACTGAAGCTTACGTTCCGGGGCTTTCTTCCCTGGCTTCTCGCTTGCTCGATTTAACTGAAACCGATGCTCTGCTGTTAGGCAATGTTTATAAATTTGGCGAAAACGAAAACAACCGCAACATCGCTCCCGAATCGCCAGTTTCCAATCGATTAACTATTATCGGTCGATCGCGAATCGAAGGAACAAACCTCAGCGAATTGTTCAAACCCCTCGGCGGCGGAGGCCACGCCCGCGCCGCTTCCCTCGCCACCCGCGATGTTGATCCCCTGCTGACTTTAAATCAGTTAGCTGAGGAACTAAAAACTCAAATTCCCCACCCTCCCACAGCCCGCGAATTAATGTCGTCTCCAGTGCGGAGTATTCGCCCGGAAACTTCGGTGGGGGAAGCTCACCGTATACTCCTACGTTACGGACATTCGGGGCTTTCTGTGGTCGATGCGGGCGATCGGCTGGCTGGCATTATCTCGCGGCGCGACATTGACATTGCCCTGCACCACGGTTTCAGTCACGCCCCGGTGAAGGGTTACATGACTCCGCAGCTAAAAACGATCGCCCCAGATACCTTGCTGCCAGAAATTGAATCTTTAATGGTGACATACGATATCGGCCGCTTGCCAGTTTTGGAAAACGGTCAATTGGTGGGAATTGTGACTCGGACTGATGTGTTGCGCGAATTGCACCAGCAAAAAGCGCGAGACAGGGGAAGTAGTGCAGAATTTTCTAATTGTCCTGTACCCGAATCGGTGGAGCAGTTGTTACGATCGCGCATCAGTCCCGAATTATGGCAATTATTGTCGATCGCCGCCAATATTGCCCAAAATCGCGGCTGGCAACTTTATATTGTGGGTGGAGCAGTCCGGGATTTACTCTTAGCCACGGATGATACACTGGCGCTAACAGATATCGATTTGGTTGTGGATGGAAAGTGCGGTTCCGACGATTCCGGTGCTGGTGTCGAGTTAGCTTCCTCGCTGCAAAAACTTTACCCAGACTCGCGTTTAGACGTTCACGGTCAATTTCAAACCGCTGCGCTTTTGTGGCACAAAGACTCTGCTTTCGGCTCGTTGTGGGTGGATATCGCGACTGCTCGTACTGAATTTTATCCTTATCCGGCTGCAAATCCTGAAGTTGAAGCGAGTTCAATTCGCCAAGATTTGTACCGCAGGGATTTTACAATTAATGCGCTGGCTGTGCGGTTGGGTGTTCCTCGCAGCGGCGAATTGTTAGACTTTTTTTGCGGTTTGCTGGACTTGGAATCGAAGCAAATTCGAGTTTTGCACGCCAATAGTTTTATCGAAGATCCGACGCGAATTTATCGCGCTGTGCGGTTTGCGGTGCGGTTGGGATTTGAAATTGAGCCGCAGACGGAAGGATACATCCGCAACGCTTTGGCCAGCGGGATTTATTACCGAATTCAGGGGGAAAACGGCCGAGCTCCGGCTTTGGAAACTCGGCTCAAAAGCGAATTGAAATACATTTTGCAAGCTCCTTACTGGAAAGTTGCTTTGCAAATGCTGGGAGATTTGCAGGCTTTGCGCTGCATTCATCCTAGCTTGGAGTTGGATCGGGAGTTGTGGCGGCAACTGCGTTTGCTCGATCGGTGTTTGAATGGAAGGAAGAAGGAAGGTTCGGCAACGAGCAATGTACAAGATGTAACGGATGTAACGGATGTCAGGAAGAAGGAAGAAGGAAGAAGGAAGAAGGAAGAAGGAAGAAGGAAGAAGGAAGAAGGAAGAGACAATTCCCCATTCCCCATTCCCCATTCCCCATTCCCCATTATCAATATTCCCGATTGGCAGATGCGGCTGGAAGTTTTGATAGGTTATTTAGCACCGGAATATCGAGGCAAGGTGGCTGCAAATCTTCAGTTACCCGCTGACAGCATTAAACGGCTGGAAGTTTTAGAAGCCGGAAAGAACCAGTTAGCAGAGAATTTGCCTAAGTGCGAGTTGCCGAGTCAATTGGTGCTGCTGTTGAGAAATTATGAGTTCCCGGTGTTAATTGCGATCGCCCTACAAAGTCCACGAAGTGCACGCCGCCAAATCTGGGAATATCTCACCAAATGGGCGAATGTTGAGCCGCCTTTAAATGGCAACGATTTGAAGGCTTTGGGTTATAAGCCGGGGCCTGGGTTTAAACGAATGTTGGATGATTTATTGGCGGCGAGGTTGGATGGCGATTTGGGCGATCGGGCTGCTGCTATCTCTTTCTTAGCACAACGTTATCCTCAAGCTTAGTAAGGTGCGTCAGCAGCGCGTTATTTTTTCTCTACTTGATTAGCTAATTGCTGACGCATTCTACTGAATTTTTAGTTGGCAATCCCAAACAGGCTAACCAGGCGATCGCACATTATTGATATTTCGAGAATTAACGTGAAGAAACATCACGCTCCTGCTTTAATCGCAATTGTCTTTTACAAAACATTTGTGGCTTCGCTCTTGACAGTAACTTCGATTGCTTTGCTTTTTGCATTAAACAATCATCAAGTATGAGAAAATTTTAGCAGTTTTATTTGTTAGAAAGGAAGCTAAAAATAATTTAATTTATCTTAGAAAAACTTCTATTTCTCCAACCAAAAAACTTACTACTTAGAGGACTTGCCGCAGCACTTTATGCAGTTTTAACTGCTGTTGAATCCGTCTGTTTCTGGTAAGAAAAAGACTGGGCAACAATTTTAGTTTTAGTGCTGGTAAGCATCAGTATACCCCCTGAAATATATGAATTAGTTCACGGGGTCACGGTACTTAAGTTAGCGGTATTTATCACAAATGTAGCCATCTTATGGTATTTGCTCCACCATTGGCCGAAGCATGGTAAAGGAGCTTAAAGTTTTGATTATTCAGAGGAAACTCACTTGATTTTATAAATTTCAGCATTTTCCATTTTAATTTCATAAAATGGCTGCTCAGTCAAATAAAAACCTCAATCTTTACAAAAATTTTGTGATTGTAAAGATTCGATAAAGCTACGAGGGGTTATACCCCCTATGAGTTATACTGACATATATATAGATGCACCCTGATGGCTTTCCCGTTCCACAAGAGCGGGATTTTTATTGGAAAAATATTGTATTAAGTTTTAAGACTGCTGGTAGAGATAGAAGTGGTAGAAAATTTCAATAAAACGATCGCCAGATGCAAAAATAGCACAGCTAAAGCAAAAACGATGGTTCGGAGCGATCGAACCTCACCCCTAACTCTGCGAAATAACCTAAAGGCGGTAGCATAGTTTGGGAACCGGCATCAACTGAAGATGAACTTAGCCTCAGCAATAGCCCTGCAACAGGGTGAAGACAGCATTGCAACTTTAGGAAGATGAGGGTTCGGCATCACTTATCGAGCTACCCACATTCATTTAAACTGAGATGTTGCACCATTTTCAATTACTTGTTTAGGAACAACAGGCAAGCTGCCTGTTCCACAATAAAATTCATCTCTTGTGGAACAGGCAAGATGCCTGTTCTTGAAAATGGTGCAAGATGTAAGTTTAAACAGAGATGTTGCACCATTGTGAGTTATAAAATAATTAAAAACCCGGTTTCTTCTTAAAGAAATCGGGTTGTTGAAATCGATGGTGAAGCGCGATTTGCTGTCTAAACTATTCGGAAAATAAAAGGGTAGCGATAAGGTTGGTTGGGATTTTGCAAAACGTGGAGGATAGCCATTATTGTCAGTCCCCAGTGCAGCAGATAACCTAGGGGCACTAAGATAAAACCAGCAAGACCGAAAGTGACGACAGTTAACACCACAATCACGGTGCTGTACACCCATACATTAAGGTGAAAATTGATGGCTTCTGTGGCGTTTTCTTTGACAACGGGGTCATCTGATACTAACAATACAGCGATCGGAGCACCGATCGAGAACAGTAACGTACTGAAAAAAATCGCCCCGTGGCACACCAGTGATAGCAGCTTCCGCTTGTCGGAGTCGTACATATTAGTTTTCTTCCTTGACTTTAGTGATAATTTTACCTTTAATAGCAACTGTAGCACAGGCTATAATGGCGATCGGGTGATGATTCCCCTACCTAATTTGTGATGACAACAGAACTCGAAACTGAACTGCTAACTGCTGTTGAGCGCCGGCGCAACTTTGCTATTATCTCGCACCCCGACGCGGGTAAAACTACTTTGACAGAAAAGCTGCTGCTGTACGGAGGTGCAATTCACGAAGCAGGTTCTGTGAAAGCGCGGCGGGCTCAGCGACACGCTACATCTGACTGGATGGCGATGGAACAGCAGCGGGGAATTTCTATTACTTCTACTGTTTTGCAGTTTGAGTATAAAAAATATCACATTAATCTGCTCGATACTCCGGGACACCAAGATTTTAGCGAAGATACTTATCGAACTTTGGCGGCGGCTGACAATGCAGTTATGCTTGAGGATGCTGCTAAGGGTTTGGAACCGCAAACTCGGAAGTTATTTGAAGTTTGTAAGCTGCGAAGTTTGCCTATTTTTACTTTCTTTAATAAGCTCGATCGCCCTAGCAGAGATCCTTTGGATTTGTTGGACGAAATTGAGAAGGAATTGGGGTTGCAGACTTATCCGGTAAATTGGCCGATAGGTACGGGCGATCGCTTTAAAGGTGTTTTCGATCGCAGAGGGCGCAAGATTCACTTATTCGAGCGGACTAAACACGGTTCTCAGGCTGCTGTTGATACTGTCATCGAATTGGGCGATCCGCGCATTGAAGATTTGTTGGAACAAGACCTTTACTATCAGCTCAAAGAAGAGTTAGAACTGCTGGACGAGTTAGGAACTGAACTGGATTTAGAGTCGGTTCGGGCTGGCAAAATGACGCCTGTTTTCTTTGGCAGCGCGATGAGCAATTTTGGGGTAGAGCTGTTTTTAGATGCGTTTTTAGATTACGCTATGAAGCCGATCGCCCGCAAGAGCACCGCCGGAGATTTGCCGCCAACTTATGAAGACTTTACCGGGTTTGTGTTTAAATTGCAAGCGAATATGGACCCAAGACACCGCGATCGGGTGGCGTTTATTCGGGTTTGTACGGGCAAGTTTGAAAAGGACATGAACGTGACTCACGCTCGCAGCGGTAAAACGGTGCGTTTGTCAAGGCCTCAAAAGTTATTTGCTCAGGATCGGGAGTCGATCGAGGTTGCGTATCCGGGCGATGTGATCGGTTTGAACAATCCGGGAGTATTTGCGATCGGCGATACTATTTACACAGGTCAAAAACTGGAATATGAAGGGATTCCCTGTTTTTCTCCCGAACTTTTTGCTTTTTTGAGAAATCCCAATCCTTCTAAGTTTAAGCAGTTCCGCAAAGGCGTTTCGGAGTTGCAGGAAGAAGGCGCAGTGCAAATTATGTACTCGGTTGATGAGGCGAAACGCGAGCCAATTTTGGCGGCTGTCGGACAGTTGCAATTTGAAGTTGTGCAGTTCAGAATGCAGTCGGAATATAATGTGGAAACGACGATCGATATGTTGCCTTACAGTGTAGCTCGCTGGGTTGACGGCGGTTGGGAGGCGCTGGAAAAAGTTGGGCGGCTGTTTAATACGGTGACGGTGAAAGATACTTGGGGAAGGCCGGTTTTGCTGTTTAGAAATGAGTGGAATTGCCGGCAGGTGGAAGGGGATCATCCTGTGTTGAAGTTAAATGCGATCGCCCCTGTGGTTTCTGGTTTGGCTGTTAGCGAGGAGTGAGATTACCGCAGGCAAAGGACACAACACTGTTGTGTCCATACAAATGATATTTATTCGGCTTAAATACGCCGGATATAAGAAGTTATAATCACGGCTCTAACAGTTTTTCTAAGATGGTGTAAATGTCTTTTTTGTCACCATCTTTACGTCTCCCTAGTCCCACGACAACAACTATAACTCGATCTTGTTCGACTTGATAAACTATACGATAGCGCTGTCCAACAGCTCGGATGCTGCGAAATCCTGATAGGTTATCTACAAGGGCTTTGCCTTGCTTTTGTGGTTCAACTTTTAGTTGATCGATGCGATCGCGCAATTTTTCCTGTTCTCGTCGATCTTTGACTGCCTCCAACATTTCCAGTGCCAGTGGCGTAAGCTGGATCTCATATTCGATCGCATTTTCTTCGTGATTCATAGTCCCAATTTTGCTTTGGCATTTTCCCAGGAAATAGTTTCGCCTTGGCTGGCTTGGGTGATGCTTTGGCGCAATTTGGTAACGAATTCTGTATCGGTGAGAATATCTAAGGTTTCTAACAGTTCAGTCAAATGCGTGTAGCTGATTGCAGCCATAACGGGAACACCATCTTGAGTGATGATGATAGGCTCATTGATAAGTTCTTGGGGTAGGTTTGGAAGCTGCTGCTGTGCTTGGGCAATGGTGAGTCGTTTGGACATGGTTTTACTAAAGCAACATTACTTTTAATTTAGCATTTCGGCCCAACTAACTGGTTTCCAGCCGCTGACGCTGGTAACGAGTAAATCCAAAATCTAACATCCAAAATCTAAAATCTAAAATCGGTTGACGGCTGGCCCCCTCTGCGGCTACGCTTTGAAGTGAGAGGTTGCTTGCTTGTAGAGGAGGCAGCCCGCGTCGCCCAAAAATCTAGTTGCACTGCCCAAAGCTGCTGGTAACAGCAATGGACAGCATAACCGCCAAACTGGGACTAGCAGTCTGGAGGCTAACGGAGTATCTTAACATCCTCTGTAGCCGCCCTGCTATGTGTTGAAATGCGGGGCGGCTGGGTTTTTGGGTTTTTCTAGAAAACCCAAAACCAGGAGAAGATATTATGTCACAGGAATTCGTGCCTGACGACAACAAATTCGATCGCCCAAATGACGACTCAGCAGCAGTATGCGAACAGGAAGTGGTGCTGTTAACGGTTGTCGGTTCGCCCAAGGGTGTCCGGGAAACCATACTCACTTTGTACCGGCTGGGATTTGCAGAAGTGGGCGATTGGAGTCCGGTACAGCGTGCGGCGAATCCGAAGCAGGTGATGAGCGTGCTGATCCGTCGGAAGCGATCGGCTGACGGTACATCGCCGAGACAATCTGGGCGGTAAGCTGCAAGGTTAAATAGGTAAATTCGAGGGCCGGCTTTTAACGCTAAGCCCTGAGTCCGGCAGGGGTTGAAACCCCTGCCTCAAAGCAAAAGTCCTCGCGATGAGGACTGAAGAATTCATTAGTCCTCATCGCGAGGACTTTTGCTAAAAGCCCCGTGGAATTCATTCCCTGGCGGCCTTTCGGTTTAAGTTAACTGGACACGTCCTCCTTTTTAATGCCGCGTCTTTACTCCTTGCGATCGAGCTAACTGCTGAGACTATCCTTACCCAAATTATCGAGAAGTTGTTGCAGCGCATCGCGGCTATTGCGAACCAGATCGTTGTTAGGAGCAATGGCTAAAGATCGATTCCACATTTCCAGTGCCTCTTGCCAATTCTTCAGTGCTTCCTGTTGCTCAGATAATTTTGCTTGTAAATCACCCAGTATTCTCAGTGCAATACCTTTGTTGTTGAGGACAATGATGTCATCCGGTGCAATAAGTAAAGCTCTATTGTAAGCAGCGAGCGCATCTGAGTAAGACTGTTTTGCCGCCTCAAATTCACTTAGCTGTGCTTGCAATTCACCCAGACTTAACAGCCCATTCCCTTTCTTGTTGAGAGCACAGATATAATCCGGTGCAATAAGTAAAGCAGAATTACAGGCAGCGCTCGCCTCAAAGTAAGACTGTTTTGCCCTCTCAAATTCACTTAGCTGTGCTTGCAATTCACCCAGACTTCGCAGCGCATTCCCTTTGTTATTGAGAGCATTGATATAATCCGGTGCAATAAGTAAAGCAGAATTATAGGCTGCGATCGCTTCTAAGTAAGACTGTTTTGCCGCCTCAAATTCACTTAGCTGTGCTTGCAATTCACCCAGACTTCGCAGCGCATTCCCTTTGTTGTTGAGAGCATTGATATAATCCGGTGCAATAAGTAAAGCATAATTATAGGCTGCGATCGCTTCTAAGTAAGACTGTTTTGCCGCCTCAAATTCACTTAGCTTTGCTTGTAATTCACCCAGACGTAGTAGCGCAATCCCTTTGCTGTTGAGAGCATTGATATAATCCGGTGCAATAAGTAAAGCAGAATTACAGGCAGCGCTAGCCTCAAAGTAAGACTGTTTTGCCGCCTCAAATTCACTCAGAATTGCTTGCAAATTACCCAGACGTAGTAGCGCAATCCCTTTGTTGTTGAGAGCGCAAAGATAATCCGGTGCAATAAGTAAAGCAGAATTACAGGCAGCGCTAGCCTCAAAATAAGACTGTTTTGCCGCCTCAAATTCACTTAGCTGTGCTTGCAATTCACCCAGACTTTGCAGCGCATTCCCTTTGTTGGTGAGAGCAGCAATATCATCCGGTGCAATAAGTAAAGCAGAATTATAGGCTGCAACTGCCTCTAAATGTTCCTGTCTTGCCTCTACATATCGAGCCAACCGAGCATAGTAATCTCCCTCCGAGCGCGAAACTCTACCAAGCCAATAATCACTTTTAATCCACAACTCATCTCTAACTCCCAGCAGCAACTCGCATTCCCCGTAACGACTCAGCCGCAATCCTTCATCAAACACCTCTTCCCATTCCTTCACACCCCGCTCCCAATCCAAGCGATTAGCATGATAAATTGCCTCAGCCGCATCCCCCACTTCCCGATAATGCCCCTCTAAAACCTCATGCGCCCTGCGAGTTTTCGGATGATCCCGATCGGCATCCAAGCGCCGCAATAAATCGTGAATCCGATACCAATTATCCCCCCGCTTTTCCGATTTCCACACAAACGAAAAACTCGTCAAAACCTCAAAATTTGCACTACTTGCCTGGAAGTGACAACCCACTCCCAATTTTACATACAAATCCTCATCAAAAGCGCGGCAAGCACTCAGCGAATGCACAGCCAATCGCACTTCCCGATCCACATACAAAAGCAGCCGATCCGTTAACTCCGCCGTCTTATTTTCCAACTTCGGAATCCGCGAAAAATCCGACGCCAGCAACTCAATTCCCCGCCTTCTTTCTGCCAGCACCACATCAGCGCACAAACCTAAATAAAACGGATGTACCTGCAAATTCTCCCAATTATCATCGGGATTGACGCTGGCATATTTAATTACAGCATCTGCCAAATCTGCCTTGTCAATCTCCACTTTGTGCAAGTAATCCCTCGCATCATCCGGCGACAAATGCCAAACCAATTGTGCATCTATATAATCTGCGGGAATCGGAAACTTCGACGCATTCGGCCACCGCAATTGCGTCACCGGACAATCTCGCCCCGCCACAGCAACCACAATCCCCAATTTATAATCCAATGCCCTCAACAACCGCCTAAACCACTCATCTTGATACCAAAAAGTTGCGCCTTGAGAATTGCGTTTTTCATCCCACATTTTCTCGTGAGTATCGAACAGCATCACGAGGCGATCGGGTTTATTTCTACCAGCCATTGCCGCATTCAAATCCCCAACAAACAATTTCGGCAAACAGTCGGTTAACTCAGTATCAATATCTTGACGGCGAATTTGATCCGCCTTTTCATCGCTGACACCCAAGCGATTTTGAATTAATTTCATCGCCCGCTTAATCCCGCCGAACTTATCTATCCCTTTGAGTACCGCCACCGCTTGCGCCACCACCGGAAAATCTGCAAAAGTTTCAACTACAGGCGCCACCAATTCCGCCACATCATCGGGGAAAAGTTGGTTGAGAGTTGCCTGTGATTCGCCTTTGTTCAGCAAATACCAAAAGCAAGCAAAGTCATAATTGGGAAATTTAAATTTATATTTCTTAGTTGCTGCTGCAACATTTCGCCGCAGCATCAGCAAGCCGTAAAATCTATCTTGCGGTTTATCTTCTTTAATCGGTATCAATCCGAAATCGTGTCTGACTGCGGGTATGGGAGTGTAGGTTTTGGCTTCTGCATTGCGGACGAAATCAGCAACTTCGGCCGCTTTTGATTCTGGGAGTGCGCGCAATTGTTGCCAAACCTGCGACGAAAATCTTTTGCAGCAGTTATACTGCAAGTGTTTTAGGAGCAATGACTTGCCGTTGCCTCCATCGCCAAAAAAATACAAAATTTGTTCCGGAGGCGGGTCTTCGTTTAAATAAAAGGCAAATCGGCGGGTAAATTCGTGTCTGTCTGTGAATAGTTGGAGCTTGCGATCGTCGCTAATAGATTCGCTTTCAAAATCTTCGTCGTCAATTGGCATAAATGTGCAGGTGAGGTGTTAATTTAATTATAAGCAAAAATTAGATGGGCTCGGTGATTGAAATCTCGTCTCCACAAACTTTAGTTTCTCTCGCTTGAGACTAAGAGATCGAGGAAGTATTTAACCCGGATTTAGCATAAATCTTCAGTCTTCATAGCGAAGACTTTAGCTTTGAGGGAGGGGTTTAAACTCCTGCCCGATCGTAAAGATCGTCCGCTTGGAGTGACCGAAAGTTTGACTGTTGAGCGGTTTCAACCGCCGAAGAAACTGCAACAAATGGTGACAGAGAAATAGAGCTGTGTTAGAACAGCTATCGATCGACCACCCAAGCTATCTTAGAAAGGACGCTAGCGAAAGCACAGTCATGGCACCTCCCACTAATCCAAATCCGGCGGATTCATCTGCAAAACAGTCCCTAGAGGCTGGGCTAGCAGCTTTGAAACAGCAGGATTACCCCACCGCGATCGCCCTTTTAGAATCCCTTACCCAAACCGCAGCTAATCAGTCGTCGGGAATCCGCGCGCAGATGGGGTTGGTGGCTGCGTACAAAGCAACCGGTAATGTGAAAGAGGCGATCGCCCTGTGCTCTTCCCTCGCCAAAAGTCCCAACTCTCAAGTCAAAACTTGGGCCGATCGCGCTTTAAAAGAATTAACCCCCCCTCGCCCCCCAAAACCGCCGGAAAATAAACCAACATCCGCAGAAACTCCCCCCGAAACAGGCTTTGTCGCCTTTGATGCCGGAACTAAATCGGCGAAAAAATCGATTGGGGGCGATCGACCTACGGTAGACAAAAAAACAGGATTTTTACCTTTAGAGCCGGTTTTAGAGCCAAAAAACGCTAAATCGCAACCGATTTCCCCGCCACCTCCACCCCCCACACGCCCGACTTCTGAACCGGAAAACTCCACAGAAACCGCACCCGATACAGAAATTAGCGACGAAAATAGTTCCGCTTCCCCAACAGATATCCCCGGAGTCGCCAGCCCAGATACTTACCAACTCACTTGGCGCGAAGCAGGGCGCGCGAAAAGCCCGCGCCCCCTCAAACCGCTGAAGTTGCTGGAGTTCCGGGTGCAAGCCGTTGCAAGTGCGCTCGCCCTATTTTTCCTAGCCCGGTTTATCCTGCAATTCCTGCTGATAAACACTAATTCTCTGTTGGTTCAGCTTTACATATTCACTAGACTGCCTATTTTCGCGCCGATTCAGCTTTTTTACCGCGATCCAACTCCGTTTGTTCAGATGGTTTTTGGATTGCTTTTGGCCTCATCTCCCTGGCTGATAGACGCGCTGCTGAAACTGTTTTGCGGCATCGAAACTCTGCGCGGGTCAGTTTTATCGAAGCACAGCAAGGAAGCTAGTCGGTTACTGCGAAGTTATTGTACCAAGCAAAATATGCCGGTGCCGGTGCTGAAACTCTTGCCGCTGAATGTTCCTGTAGCTTTCAGTTACGGCGGTTTGCCCCGTTTTGCTCGGATTGCTGTGAGTCGCGGGCTGTTGGAACAGTTGACGGATGATGAAATTGCCACGATTTTTGCGCGGGAGTTGGGCCATATCTCTCACTGGGATTTTGCGCCGATGTCGCTGGCGCTGCTGGTGATTCAGATTCCTTACTTGATTTATTGGCAGGTGGCGCACTGGCAAGAGCGGTTGTGTGATTTAATGACGATCGAGTTTTTGCGTTCTGCTGTCAAATTTGTGGCCGCTGCAATTTCTGCTACCAGTTACGGGATTTATAAGTTGTTGCGCTGGCCGATGTTGTGGCTGTCGCGCCGCAGAGTGTATTTTAGCGATCGCACTGCTGCTGAAATTACGGGAAATCCTAACGGTTTGACGCGGGCACTGGGTAAAATTGCGATCGGCATTGCTGATAATATCGAACAGCAAAAACAAACTAGCTTTTTCCTCGAAAGTTTCGATCTATTGTTACCTGTAGGCGTTGGACAAGCTGTAACCCTTGGTTCTGCTGCATTACACGCGCCGCTAGAACAGATTTTGCTGTGGGATGTCAGCAATCGCGAGCGCAACTGGTTGACGGTTAACCGCGCGCATCCTTTGCTGGGAGAGCGTTTGAAGCTGTTAGTCCTCTATGCTCAATTTTGGCAACTGGAGACAGAGTTAGATTTGGCAAACGCGGGAGTCCAAGAACAACCCAGGAAAGGAAAATTGTCTCTGTTTAAGTCAATACTCGAATTTAAAGATTCAAAACTATTTTTACAGGGTGCACCGTTTTTTGGAATTCCGATGAGTTTGGCGATAGTCGGGGTGCTTTGGCTGATTGGCTGGATTTTTTCGAGGACGAGTATCTGGCAGTTGGATTGGCTTTGGGGCGATCGATCGATTATTTGGGGCTGTTTGCCGATCGGATTTAGCATCGGTACTTTGATGCGGATCAATTATTTCTTCCCGGATATTATACCGCGAGAAACCGCTTCGCCGAGTTTGCCGGAAATTTTGTCAAATCCCGACAGTTTGCCGTTGGATGCTGAACCAGTGCGGCTGGAAGGCCAACTTTTGGGTCGATCGGGTATGAATAATTGGCTGGGACAAGATTTGATTTTGCAAACGGCGACAGGGTTGGTGAGGTTGCACCATGTTTCGAGGTTTGGCTACCTTGGCTCTTTGTGGCCATTTTTGTTCAAAGAGACTACTCGCCCTAGCGATTTGATCGGAACATCTGTTGTGGCGACTGGTTGGCTACGCCGGGGTGCTACTGTGGCGATCGACCTTGAAAGTCTCCGCAGTCAAGGAGGGAGGGTTAGTGACAGCGGACATCCGATTTGGTCTGCGATTTTGGCTTTTGCTGCTGCTTTTTGGGGCGCATACATCATTATCCAAGGCCCAAGGTGAGGAATAGTTGTCCGATTGTGGCGTGAATCCCTCTCAACGCGCAGCCAGGATTAGTTTTGAGTTAAACAGCGGAGGGGCGATATTCTACGAGGGCTTCGCTAACGATGTTCTCCGTGCTGGTGGCGCACCCTACAGTCCATTGGTGTCCACTTAACGTCAAACGTAGTACCGGTCTGCTGTTTAACGATTAGGGTTCGATCCCCCCTAGCCCCCCTTAATAAGGGGGGGACAAGAAATATGCTCAAAGTCCCCCTTATTAAGGGGGATTTAGGGGGATCTAGACTTAGGTAAAAGCGAGATTTCTCAGGGGTTGCAGGCGTAAGTTGTCACTAAGGCCTACAGTCTTCTTCCTTCTTCCGTCATTAAGAAAAGTTGCTTTTTTGCCAGCACTCTGTTACATTAGTTTACAGGACTTGGATTGAACCAAATAGCGCGATAACTTCAGTTGGCTAAAATCCCTTAAGGCATTGCGTAAAAATTGTCAACATCCCAACACAGCAAGTACAGCCAGCCGCTTGTCGGCTGTTTTTTTGCGACCGCTATTTTTGCTGTGGGGGATGAATTCTCAAAAGTGATTGAGATGTGGTTTCCGTTAAATTCAGACTGAAATCTTCCTAAATAACTAGCTCTGTTACCAAGGCTGTGATACCTTTAAAGAATGCTCGGACTTTGCCGGGCCTGATTTAAGGGATAGCGGGTAAGTGAGTAGTTCTCAGCATTAGGAGCGAGATTAGGAACGAGGTAAGATTACTGGCTGAAAAAATGTTAGCCATTTTATCCATCACTGTATTAAACTGAATACTGGCATTCCGATCGCTTACAATTGACATCCTTGGACATAAATTTCTAGACGGCGCTGGCTATAAACATTCTGAATCAAAACCGGAAGCAAGTAATACAGAATAGCCAATAGCCTAAACATTTGAGTGATGACTAAAAGTTTACACAACAACCTGAGATTTAAAAGCTCTCTGCATCGGCGGTTAAGTTCCGGCCTTATCAGAGTAAATCATCTTTTTGTTCTAAAAGGTGGGGGGAGCTGTCAAGGTTGGTGGGAGGAATGCGCCAATTCTCGGGTTATGTGGTGTTTGCCTGAAGTCAATATTCAGTTGACTTCAGGTAATTCTGTTCGAGCAAATTAATTAAAATCCAAGTCGGGAGGAATTTTTCATGTCTATTCGTCTTTATGTTGGCAATCTACCGAAGGAACTCGATCGCCAAGAATTGCAAGAAGTTTTTGCACCGGAGGGCGAATCTGTTACCACCAAGGTAATTACAGACCGCAAAACTGGTAAATGCAGAGGCTTCGGTTTTGTGACGGTGCTAACCGACGAACAAGCCGACCAAGTTATTGAGAAATACAACGGCTTGATGTTCAAAGAAAACCCCCTGAAAATAGAAAAGGCACTGCCCCGTTCTAAGGGTAAATCTGAGAAGGGCGAAGACGATCAGCAGCAGTCGCCGCAGTCACCGCAGTTGGTGTCGGCATCGGCGTCTGTGCCTATGCCTGTGCCTGCGCCGCAGCAACAGCAGCGCTCTGCTTCGGCTCCTCCTACCCAAGGTGGAGGCGGTTCCAGCAAAAGCAATCGCCGTCGGGGTGACAACAACAAGTCCCGCCGCAATCAGTCAGCAACAACGGTGTCGAGCGCTGATTCCGGCTCGGTGCAGCCAGATCCGCGCTGGGCGAGTGCTCTGGAAGAACTCAAGCAAAGATTGGTGGAAGCTCAGACTACTAATTAGTCGAAAATGGCGGCTAATTGCTGCTGTCTCTGGACTCTGGTTGACTGAATGTATCTGCAAGTGCGATCGAAAATGGGTCAAAAAACCCTGTTGTCGATCGCACTCTTTGATCGTAAAAAACCTCTAATATCTAGCAATGCGGTAAAATAACCGCGATCGGACAAGTAATGAAAACTCAAGTCCTGACTACCAACCAGTTGGATTTTGGTCGATCGACCCGACACAATGTCATATCGTTTCCGGTTGCATCGGAATAATAAAATCAAGTCAACAGTTAACACTCAACCATTCAGTTTTTCGACCCACCCGTCAACAGTCAACAGTCAACAGTCAACAGTCAACAGTCACGGACGGTGCAACCGGAATTGATATCCTATCCTGAGAATGGTTGGCAAAAAAACCCGGTTTCTCTGAAAATATAGGGTTGAGCAGCGAGACATCTAGAAAGAAACCAGGTTTTTAGCCCGTCTAAACAAGTCCTCTTTATTCGATAGCGCCGAATTCGATTGTCTCAATAAACTCAAAAATCTTGTTCATAATTCCCTCAACTTCAGACTCCAGGGAACCCAATTCATCCCCTTCCTGATAAATTCGCTGACAGCTTACGGTGTAGCAAAAATCGTCAGCAATAAAAGCCATAAGTCCCCGGTAAGCATCCAACCGAGTCAGAGAACCCTCGTTTTTCTGCACGCTGAGAGTTGCACCAGCAGGCAAATCTAAAACCACGAAATAAGCTTCTTCATCTTCTAAATATTCGGCGTGGAGTAACTTAGAATTGGGAACATTAGCAAGAATTGCCTGAGAAACAAAATTGTCGAGAAAAGACTTGAGATAAGCTTCCTCGCCAACCGAGTCGATTGTTTCTTCAACTTCACCAGCAACAGGGAAATAATCAATTTTCAGCAAAACGCCAAAGTCGTCTGAAAATGCGACACAGCCTTCTTGATCATCAATTTTACCGCCTCGTTGATCGTCAACTGGAACGGGAACGCTAAAATTGCCTTCAGGAGATACGTACCATGCCGCATCGAAATCAGACTCTCCGCCTTCTACTTCCGAGTAAGCAGCAATTACATCCTCAATAATTTCCGCAGCTTCCTCGTCTTCCACACCTAATAGACATCTCCCAAAACTCGCAAAGCTTATCTGGCAAAGGCTTTGCGAATTATAACTCTTCTCAAAAATCTCTGC
>NZ_JAUBQE010000077.1:0-21826 GCF_036701115.1 Microcoleus sp. Pol1C5
ACGATCTGTTCGATCGCCCTATCCCCTAAGCCTTGCTGTATAAACCTTTTAGCTAATTATTCAGCAAGCCCTAAGTAAACCTTGGAATTATTCATCTCTCTCCCCTCTTCCTCTGCGCCCTCTGCGCCCTCTGCGGTTAAATCGCTCATAAATATTAAAAAAAACAAACTATCCAGAAACCAGACTTATTGAAAAAGCCTGGTTTCTCAAAGAAGCTCTAATCAAATCACAGCAATGCAGTCAATTTCAACTAACACATCTTTCGGCAAACGCGAAACCTCCACACAAGCGCGCGCCGGTGCAGTTTCCGCATCAAAATATTTCGCATAAACCGCATTCACAGCGGCAAAATCATTCATATCTTTGAGGAAAACCGTAGTTTTTACGACATCCAACCAAGTAGCGCCGGCTTCTGTGAGAATGGCTTCGAGATTTGCCATGACTTGTTCGGTTTGTTTTGCCACATCGTCGGTGTAGACAATATCGTTTAGTCTAATGTCGATCGCAATTTGACCGGCTACAAACAGCATAGTGCCTGTAGCGGCAATGGCTTGATTGTAAGGGCCCACGGGTGCGGGTGCTTTGTCAGTACGAATAATTTTGCGCGTCATAGATGTTACTTTTTGGGATTCTTGTTGACTGGTTTCCGGTATGTAAAATTCTCCATCAGGCATAATCGCACCAGTGAAGTCTGCATCCTTGATGTTCATACCATAAGTCTGTGCTTCAGTCAAATCTGCTCTTTTAAGCTTGGCTTTCTCCAGATTTGCTCGCATCAAATTAGCTCTTTGAAGACCTGTTCTCTCTAAATTTGCACCCCGCAAACAAGCGTTTCTTAGATTTACTTGTATCAATTCGGCTCCAGCTAAATCTGCTTCTGCTAGATTGATACCAGACAAGTCGTGCTGAGACAAATTCACACCGCGCAGCTTTGCTCCCTGAAGATTAGTATCTTTGATTGTCAAGCCAGTTATATCTGCCCGACTTAAGTCTGCTTCATTCAAGTTTGCTTTAGTCAGATTTGCACTGTTGAGTTTAGCTCTACTCAAACACACTTCAATCAAGGATGCTTCAGTGAAGTTTGCACCAGTTAGTTGGGCATCACTTAGGTTTGCTTCATTCAAGTTGGCATTACTAAAATTAGCAGAAGTCAAATTAGCCTTACTTAAGTCAGCACCGCACACATCTGCATCAGTGAAGTTTGCAGAATAAGATTTTACTAACCCGCTCAAATTCGCACCTTTCAAAGATGCCTTGGTGAGGTTTGTACTATTAAGCGTTGCTCCGGTTAGGTTCGCCTCATTCAACTCTGCTCCTGTCAAGTTTGCAGAGCTTAAGTCTATCCCACTTAAGTCAGCATCTTTGAGGTCTACACCTCTCAGCATAGCCGACTTAAAGTTCCGTTCGCCTTTAGCGTATTCTTCTAAAAGTTCTTCAGCATCCATAAATAACCGATCGCCCTTCCGCTACACCCCACTTTCCCAGCCTACCACCAAAACCGAAAGCGCGAGCTAAATCTGCGTTAATCCGCGTCAATCCATTTTCATCTGCGGTTCGAGAAATTCCCTTTTTTAACCGCAGATACAGGCAGATAAACACAGATTCACGCAGATAAATTAGAGATTATCTGCGTGAATCCGCCTCTATCAATTCTTATCTGCGGCCCGAGAAATTCCCTTTTTTAACCGCAGATAAACGCACATTTACACATTACACACCAACCGGAGCACCAACAACCTCACCTTTCAACATCCGAGAAGCAGCATCAAGCAATTGCTCCTCCAAATAAGGCTTGGTGAAATAGCCTTTCGCGCCCAAACTGTAAGCCATTTGGCGGTGTCTGTCAGCACCGCGAGAAGTCAACATCGCGATCGGCAATTCACACAAAACCGCATCCTTCTGCATCCGAGAAAGTAGTTCCAAACCGTCCATTCTCGGCATTTCAATATCGCAGAAAACGATATCGCAAGGCAGACCAGATTTCATCTTTTCCCAAGCTTCCTTACCGTCGCGTGCTTCTTCCACACGATAGCCAGACTTCTCGAAAGTAATCGACAATAGCGATCGCACCGTAATCGAGTCATCCACAATCAGCACAGTCGGCTCAGTCTTCTCAATTTCCGCCTCCTTAGTAGCCTTCTCGCTCTCATCCCAAAGCGTACCGCCAGTGTCCTTCCGCAGCCTTCCGGTAGCCAAATCGATCAGTTCCAGAACGTCTGCAATCGCCACGATCCGACCGTCTCCGAGCACCGTAGCACCCGCAATCCCGATCGGCTTCGGCACCGGCCCCTCCAACGGCTTGATCACAATTTCCTGTTCCGTCGAAACCTGATCCACCTGCACCGCCAAGAAATTGCCAGCAGACCGCAGCACGATCACCGAAATCATGTCATCGTCAGTATTAAACCCGTAAACACTGCCCCGGCCCAAATGGCGGTTGTAAGCCAGCAAATCGCGCAGCGGCCGGAACGGCAAGCTTTGACCCCGCCACTCAATGCAAGGCAAACCGTCCGCCCCCGTCGTCACCTGATCGCGAGGCACATCGATCATATCCTCGACCCCATCCATCGGGAAAGCAATGCGAGCTCGATCGCTAATGCAAGTCAGAGCCTTAGAAATGCTCAACACCAGAGGTAAACGGATGGTAAACACAGTCCCTTTGCCGATGGTTGAATCGATCGACACAGTACCGCGAATCTCCTGCAAGGAAGTCTGCACCACATTCATACCGACCCCCCGGCCGGCGTACTCCGTCGCCTGTTCCTGAGTGCTGAAACCCGGCATAAACAGCAAATCGTAAACTTCCGAGCGAGACATCCTCTGAGCCTGAGCCGCCGTCAGCATACCCTGCTTAATCGCCTTCGCCTTCACCCTTTGCGGGTCAATTCCCGCCCCGTCGTCAGAAACCGAAACCACGGTTTGGTTCCCTTGGTGGAAAGCGCGAATGGTAATCCTGCCGACAGCAGGCTTCCCAGCCGCCAGACGCACCTCCGGCGGTTCGATCCCGTGAGTAATGGCATTGTTCACCAAGTGAGTCATCGGATCATACAGTTGATCCACAATCATCTTGTCGATCAAAATCTCCTTACCCTCAACCTGCAACTGAGCCTGCTTCCCGCACTTAATCGCAATTTCCCGCACCGCCCGGAACAGCCTGTCCGTCGTCTCCGCAAACGGCTTCATCCGGGCGCGAGTCAAACCTTCTTGCAGTTGAGTCGTAACTTGCCGCAGTTGGCGAGTCACCTGATCCGCCTCATCCACCAAAAACTCTATGTCCGCCGCCGACTCCCGCACCCGCACGATCAGCTCGATAATCTCCTGAGCCAAACTGTGGAAAGGAGTAAACCTGTCCATTTCCTCCGGTCTCCAGGCACTTTCCCGCGTGTGGGCCGAATCCTCAGAGCGCCAGGCCGATCGGTGTCCCTGACGGTTGGCCAGCAAAGCAATCTCCAAAAGACTCCGCTCGTAGAAATCCTGAGTCCGCTGGCTCACATCGCTCAGCAGCGTTACCTGGTGCAGCAAATTGTCCAAAAACTGCCGCATCCGTTCTTGGTCTTGCTCCAAACTGTTGCGGTTTACCACCAGTTCCCCCATCAAATTGCTGAGGTTATCCAGTTGCTTGATCGGTACCCGCATCGTTTGGTCGCCGAACCCGCCCGCGCGCATATTGCGCCTGGGTCTGTTGATCGCCGACGGCCCCATATTGCCTTCCCCTTGGCGGCCGCCGTCCTTGGAATCTTCCAGCAGTTTTTCCAAATCGCCAAATTCGTCGTCGCTCTCATCGGCTGCAGCGCGCGGAGCTTTACTAGCAGTTGTTGCCGGTGCAGGAATTTCCGGCATAGTTGCGCTCTCGCTGAGGAGTTCTTCGAGATCCGAGAAAACTTCTGTATTTACCGGACTCTGATTTGTGCTGCCAGAAGCTGCTATGACAGCTCCAGCACCCCCTGCAATTAACAGTGCTTCTAAATCGTCAAAATTGCCTTCGGCATCCTCATCGCCTGATTCGCCCTCGCCAAAAAAGTCTGCCAGCGACCCCTCATCTAACTCCGAGGAATCGGCCTCGGCCGACTCGTCCTCAGCGTCCCAAAAGCCCGTCGTCAGTTCCGAAGTCACCAGAACCTCAGCATCGATCGAATCCAACAAATCATCAAAACCCTCCAACTCTTGGTTGTTGAGAGTAGCCCCGGTTTCCATCGCCGAGAGCAAGTCAGCATCGCCCTCAAACATACCATCGAGAGATTCTGCCGGCAGTGGCTCTAAATCCGCACTTAAAAAATCCGTTTCCAGGGCATCAAACAAATCATCTTCGCCCTCCGACTCCCCGGCGCCATCAGTTTCTTCGGCTCGATCGAATAAATCCGCACCCACCTCGTCGAACAAACCTTCGGGAGGCTGGGCCGACAATTCTTCCTCATCATGAGCAGCGCCCTCATCTGGCGCCGCTACAGCATCTGGCTGCTGCACCACGCCTTCGGCAAACATATCCTCCAAAAAGTCGAAAACTGCGCCCTCATCAGACTCGACACTTGAAATTTCCGACTCAGGACGATCGTCGGACAAAGCCCCAAGTTCAACCTCTGCCGAATTTGTCAAGCCTTGGTCCGAAACAGCCGCACCATTGTTCTCGAACAAACTCCCCAAGTCGCCCTCATCAACTCCCCCATCCGCACTCAGCAATTCTGAATCCCCATCATTCAGCCAACCCCCGCGGGCTTGCCCCGAAGCTTCTCCGTCATACTCAGTACCGGTAGGTACAGAACCGAACAGCTCAGCCAAATCCGCCGCTTCTCGGGAAGTAGCCGCTCCTTGCCGATCCCGCACAGTCTGTTCGTCCTCAGAAATCGAACCCGAGGTCATATCCCCAAACAGCGCATCTAAATCCGTATCGTCCAGCTCCAGGTTGAGCGATTGCACAGACTCGTCTTCCAGGCCGAAAGCATCTTCTAGCCAGTTTTCATCCGCAGAGATATCTAAATCAGAATTTGATGTCATGTTAAGAACGTTGCCCATTTCCTCATTTTGTGGGATGCCCGCAGCTTGATCTCGATCGCCCCCGTTCTCCCCACCTTCGTCTTCTGAAGAAAGGAAATTAGAAGTAATCCCCAACAGCTCGCTCAAATCCGAGTCCTCGCCAACCTCAGAGAACAACTCGAAATCATCCATTTCAGGGAGAGCAGACGCTTCGGCATCCGCTGAATCATTATTGCCCCCCCCTGCTGCAGGCTGCTTCGATTCTCCGTCTAAAGCCTCCGATTTCAGAGAAGACTCCGAAGAAACTGCCGGCACACCCGTTGCCTCAGATAAGCCTAAATCGCCGAACAAGTTATCGAAATCATCATTGTCCGTAACACCAGCAGAAGTTTGGGCCGCCACTTCGTCCAAAAGCGTACCGAGAGCATCTTCGTCCGCTTGTCCCCTGGCTGGGGCCACCGTGTCCTCTCGTCGCTCCAAACCCCCCTTACCGTTACCCGTTTTAAGTTGTTTGCGAGTTAACCGCTGGCTCGAACCCCCATTTTTCTGACCGGCAGCTACTGCCGAGCCCTCTGCCTCTTCTCCAAACAGCAAATCCTCCCCAAACAAACTCGTCAGGTCATCAATCGGAGGCTTCGTGTTCGTTTCGGAAGTTTCCGCATCGTATTCGTCAAACAACAAATCAGTAAAATCGCCGGAATTGTCATCGTCTGACCCCAGCATTCCCGCCGATATCCCAGAAGACTGTGCGTAGTCGAGGTCTTCTTCTTCTTGCCAAGCGCCGTCGAGTTCCGGCGACTCGCCGTCAAACAAGTCAGCTAAAGTGTTGAGTTCTGCCGCGCCCACTTCCGGGCCGGTGCGGGTCGAGCCTCTAAAAGCACCCGTCTCCATATCCGATTCTGCGAAGGCCGAATCCTCGTCGAACTGGGACGATCGAATGCCACTGTCATCGTTGCTGTCGCCGCTGTCGAGTTGGTCGAACAGTTCGTCTATACTCAGCCCAGAAATAGTCGGCAGCAACTTGTTCAATCCATCCGTGGCATCGCCCGATCCCACCAGATCCCACGCCTCATCCTCAACCGAAACCACATTTGTCCCGGATTTACTCGGTTGAGCGAAGGCCAGCAAATCTTCAAAATCCGTTTCTGGAACCAGAACAGCCGGCTGCAGCGCCAGAAGTTTTGCGCTTGGTGCGATCGACGATTCTAGACCAGAAATTACCAGTTCTTGCGCTTGTTTGATGTCTTTGATTACCGTTGGGGCTAAGGTACGGTAGCTATTTTCTGGGTTGGCGATCGCCTTGGATACAGCTTTGATCAATTCTATCCAGCAGGGCAGTTCAAATTCTTCCCCTGCCCTGAGCAAATTCCGACAAATATTCTTGAGTTGTCGCCTGCTTTCTGGCCCCTCGGGCTGTTTGAACTCTTGCAGGAGTTCCCGCATCCTCGCCGGTACGTCTGAGTCAAATACTAGCTGCAGCGCGCTGTCTTCTGTTGCTCTGGCATCAGGTGCGTAAACTGATCGCGAATCGGGAATACTCCTTGATGAGGCAAACGCCCCGACTCCCATCCCCGCCATAACTGGTTCGGGTACTGACATCGCGTAGCTCTCGTCTCCATGGTGTTCTCCGTGTCCAACGAGTCCCCCCAAGTGCCCGTTGAGTTCTTCAAATACTGGTTCTAATTCTCGAACCATTTGTTCTCCCAATTCTTCTGTCAGTCCAAAAGGCCCTGACAGTTGCTCTAAGAGCCCTTGCAATGTGTCAAAAATTCGCAGGAAAAGGGATTCTAGCTGTTGGTCTACTTTAACGCTGCACTCTTTTAAAACTTTAAAACTATCTTCTAGTCGGTGAGCTGTTTGCTGAATGCTGGTCAGCCCCAGCATTGCTGCTCCTCCTTTGACAGAGTGAGCGGCCCTAAATACTTCGTTGACCAGTTCTGGGTCTTCGATCGTGGTTTGCAGATTCAGCAAGCCTTGTTCGATCGTATTGAGGTGGTCTTTTGCCTCCTCAATAAAGTAGCCCATTATCCTCTGTTGTTGCTCCGGCAGCATAGTTTTATTCCTGATTTTAAGCGTTATTGTATTGGGTCTATGTTAGTAGTTCTAGAGAAGCTCTTTGTAGATCTCGCCCCTTGCCAAGAGAATAATCTGACTGCGAGATATCGCAAATGTCATGGCTATTTTTGCTTTCGATATGCCCTCACTTCAAAGATAGCGAATCTCGCGCACCTGTTCGGGTTGGAGTTTGCGGTTAGGACATATCTAGCCGGGAACGCAAGGAAAGCGGTTTTTTTGCTTGGCATCGCGGGAGTTATCGGCGGGGGTTCCTTCCCACAAATAGTCAGGATTGACACAACAGCGATCGTAGCTACTGTGATACGCAAAATAACCGGGTTTAACAGGCCTTCCCAGTTTGTGTTCCAGGACAAGTCTGTGAGCGGACAAAGTTTTTGTTTTGCCATTAATTTTAGTACCTTTAATGGCGTAACCATCACTTCTTTTAGCCCAGGTACAAATCATGCAGCCGTTCGGCTGTATTTTGCCCAGAATAGCGGAAATTATTTCTATGCCTCGCAGTTGTTTTTGAGGTTGTGGCGCTGATGTACTTCCCACATTTTTAATACGTCCTTTTTTAAACCTATATTGAGATTTTTCCCGCCGAGAACCTTCCCACAAATGGTTAGGATTAAGGCATTTGCGGACATCGCAAGTATGGTCAGCAAAGTATTCGGGTCTGAGTCGCAGACCTAATGAATGTTCTAATACTAAACGGCGGACAGTAAACGTTTTCCATTCACCGTTAATGTGAAGTCTTTTATGGGCATAGCCCCTGCTAGATTGGGTTAGGGTAGAGATAATACAGCCCGTAGGCTGAATTTCACCAAAGATGCCCGGTATTCCGTCTACTATGTTATCGTCCATCTGTGCAACTCCTAGTTTGTTTAGGTGTTGAATTAGCATCCCCGCAGTGGTTTTAAGACTGCGAGGTTGCTTTTTGTCTGCCATCCTTCCCGACCAACCTGCTTGTAAATCCGCCAGCAAAATAAGCATTAGACACTTAATTATTGTCTTTCTGCGGTTTCTACTCGGAATCTTTCCACCGATGTCAAAAGGTCGCGAGCAACGCCTACCAAGTTTTGCAAAGCACCGGAAACTCGCTGCGCTTCTTGGGATGTTTCCTGAGCTGTCAACTCGACAGCCTGCATAACAGAAGCCACCGCGCGAGCTGTTTCGTTTTGCTCTACAGTGTCGGCAGTAATCGATCGCACTAACACGTCAATTCGGTTAGTTACTTGAATGATATCTTCAAGCGATCGCTTCGCCTGTTCTGCCAATTTTGTCCCCTCAATAACCTGTTGCGTCCCTTCTTCCATCGCCGTCATTACCGCGCCGGTTTCGCTTTGAATTTGCATCACGATCTGTTCGATTTCTTTCAAAGACTTAGCCGATCGGTCTGCCAATTGTCGCACCTCGTCTGCCACGATCGCGAAACCCCTGCCCGCTTCCCCAGCTCTCGCCGCCTCAATACTGGCGTTGAGGGCCAACAAGTTCGTCCGAGAGGCGATCGTCGCAATTAAAGCCACAATCTTAGAAATTTCTTGAGAAGCTTCCGCCAACCTCTTGACTTTTCTCGTGGTTTCTGCTACCGTTTCTCGAATTTCCAAAATCCCGGCCACCGTCCGCTCCACAGCCTCGCCCCCTTTCAGAGCCGTTGCCGCCGCGCCCCGGGCCACTTCTTCCGCCTCTCTAGCGCTCTCTGCGACCCGCTGAATCGCGTCGGTGAGGACTTGCACGGAATTCAGCGTTGCCGCCAGTTCCTCAGCTTGCCGCAGCGCGTCGGAAGACAAATCGCCCGCAAACTTAGCACTATCCGTAGCGCCTTTGCTGACCTCCCGAGCCGCCTGCTTCACCTGATGGACAATTTCGCGCAGATTTTGAATTGTCAAGTTAAACGAGTCAGCAACAGCACCCAAAACGTCTGCTGTCACTTCCGCAGTCACCGTCAAGTCACCCCGGGCCGCTCCTTCCACGTCGTCTAGCAAGCGAATCACTTGGCGCTGCAAGTCTTCTTTTGCCTGTTCCTGCTCGTCAGACTTGCGCCTGGTATCGCTAATCGTGGTTTGGATGACCTTCGCCATGTGGTTGAATTTAGCAGCCATTTTGCCAAATTCATCTTCCGAGTAAACCGTAGCGCGAGCATCCAAAGTTCCTTGAGATACGGCATCGAACTGAGCTTGCAAGTTATCCGACGACTTGCGTACCTGCTTGGCGATCAACTGGCCGATGCCCCAAGAAGTTAAAAAGCTGGTAAAGCCTGCGGCTGCGGTCATTACCCAGCCTGTTTGGCGCAGGTAAACGATCGCCTCCGGTTTGTCTTGCCGCAGAGCTTGATAGGAGGCAATGTTGGTGACAAAAGCCACAGCTACCAGAGAAACCAGTCCCGCCCCGATTGCCGTGTACAACTGTTTTGTAAACAAAGGGGCATTTTCCAAGAAAGCCAGTCCCCCCTGTTCTACTGTTACCGAAGTATCGAGCGCTTCTGTTTCGGTGGGAGAAAAACTCGGCACAGACGCATCAGCCGGGCCGCTTATGCTAAATATTTCGTCATCCCGAATTGCTGAGCCATCGCTGTTGTCAAAGTCCAGGCTGCTGCCGGTCGTCCCCATCATGCCGCTGGTCGAGTTGCCGAAATTGGTGTTACCTCTAGTCAGGATCGAACTCGTGGCATCTTCTGAGATATCAAAGTCCGGCAAATTGCCCAAATCGTCAAACTCGTCAAATTCGTCTAAAAAGTCGCTGTGTTCTTGACCGTTCCCTGCTTTTGACGACCAGCCGCTGTTGTTCTTGTCTGACGCCCCGAAAGCTGTCGCTTGTTCGTTTTCGTCGAAAGAGAAAGAATCGCTAAAAGCGTCGTCTTCAAAAGCATCTAACTCGAAGTTGTCTCTAGAGCTAAATGCCGGGGGTTCCGAGTCACTGTAACCGTTGCTGTTGGGGGAAGCTTGATCGACTGAATTAAATTGTCCCCGGCTCGACCTTTGACTTTGAGAGTTGGGGACAGCACCTCCCATCAACAGCGTTTCGTCTTCCGCCAGCGAATAGTTTGATGAGTAGTCCGACCCGTTATTCGGCTGCTTGTTTTGAGGCCGAGAAGACCCGAAACCCGACGAGGGCATCGCCTCGGCAAACGGGTCTTCCTCTTCGGCCAGAGGTGCGTTATTACCGTAATTTTGGCCGCTCTGGGGCGGGGATTGGTAGTCGTAGTCGGAGTTATCGTCGAATTCGTCTGGCAAATCGAGCCCAGCAAAAGGTTCGCCAAAATTGTCCGAGGGCCCGATGGGGGAGTCTAGTTGGTTCGAGTCGAAGGAATTCCCGGTTTCTGAAGAGGCAAAACTTTGACCGTTGAGCATCTGAGTCGGAGCTTCGGAAAACGAATCTCCTGAGTAAGGTGGGCTTTTCCCAGACGCTTTGCTGCTAGACACGTCAGCAGCATCAAACCCTCCATCATCTAAGGCAAAAGGGTCTCCAAAGCCCGAGTCGGCAAACTCGTCTATGTCGTCTAGCGAGTCGGAGGTCTCAGCATAAGCTGCCATTCCGCCGCTGTCGCCACCAAACGGGTTAGAATGTGAGGCTAAATCTGGGACTGAGCCTGCGCGATCGTCGTCTTCTGCTTCCCACCCCAAGCCACTCATGCCCAAGTCTGCCAAGTCCTCGTTTTCCATGTCGTCTGGGGATTGACTTGTATAGGAAAGGGAGGGTGAATTTCCTTGGAAAAGTCCCAAATCCGGGTCTTCTAACCCTTCATCAAGAGATAAGTCTGGGTAGAATTCTAATTCAGTTTCAGCAGACAAAGCCTCGAAATTTTCCGTTTGCAGCTCTCCAGATAAAAATTGGTCTGTGTAGGTAATTCCGTTGTGAGCGTGTTCCACCAAACTTGGGTCGTCACTCAGGCCTAGCACAACCGTGTACTGTTCCCGCGCCACCTCATACTGTTGCAGTCCGTAGCAGTAAATGTGTCCGCACAGCAGGCGAGCGCTGGGGTCTTCGGGAAAATCTTCTACTAATTGATAAACTAGGGCTGCGGCTTCGGAATAATTGCCATCCATGTAGGCCGCTTCTGCCCGTTGGTAGTCCTGCTGAAAGTTGGTACTTGTTGCCATTTGCCGCCCTCTTTGGATTTTAGATTTTAGATTTGAGATTTTTGATTTTTATCTTGAATAGAATGTTTAGATGCGCGCCTCAAGTCGTGTGACTGTTGATGGTTAGACCCCAATCGAAAATCGCAAATCGCAAATCTAAAATCGATTTCACGCTGCCCACCGCGCCGAGCGCAGAATTTTCACTTGATCTAGCAGTCGGAGCACTTTCTGAGCTTGTGCACCTAACATCCATTCTCCCCTCAGAAATGGAATCATGCCGTCTGGTGCATTGTTCTGAGAGTGCAGTTGCTCTACGTCGAGCCAGTCCATCCCCACAATTCGATCGACTGCCAGCCCCAAAATCGTGTCTTGGTCTTCCACAGCCACGATCGGGATTTCGGGTCTATCTGTGTTCAGAGGTGTTTGGTCTCCCAGAAATTGGCCGAGGTCTGCCACCCAAATCACTCGTCCTCTCATATTTAGCGTACCTAAAAGCAAAGAGGAAACGTTGGGGATCGGTGTCATGCGGTCTGGGGAAGGGGATAGTACCTCTCTAATCCCTGTCGCTGGCAGTGCGAACTCGTTCCCCGAAGGAACGTAGAACCGCAGGTGCAGCTCGCCTTCGGGAGTTTCTAGTTCTTGGAATTCCGGAGCCGGATCTACGCCTAGTCCTGGTAATATAAAGTCTGGGCTACCGCTAATCATAATTCTGACACCTGCATTTCTAGCAAATTGTTGAGGTTTCCCGCCAAGAATAACCCGATCGAACTTCGATGGTCGAAACTTGACACAGCCAAGCTTGACACAGCCAAGGGGTGAATGGCGCGACTGCCGGAGGTGCTTGGCAAGAAATTTGCTCCGTCAATAATTGACTGCCATCAATAAATTCGCGCGACCTTTGCTGGCACATTAGCTCCAATCGACTACGAACAATTAATTTGAAACCCCTAAAGCTTCACTTTGTACTCCCACCGCCGTCTCAATTGGTAAAACTCTGGGTAATTTCTGCGATAAATGCTAAACCGATACTCGGATTAGCGAGGAGTTGTTGACATGGCTGGTGTCGCGACAATCATAAACGGAGTCACTTAAGACTGACAATTGCACTCTCTGACTTTGTACAGAAATACCTAGCAATAAGTAGCTCTGTGCATCAGTTTTTCGGAGCGGCTGCAAGTGGAGAACAAGTATATTATATTTGCACTTTGAGCGTGTTAGACCCACTTGGGCCTAGAAATTGAACAGAGTTTTACCGACGCCCTTATGCCAGCGCGCGGATTAATACATTCTAGTTTATGGTGCGATCGCCAATAGTACCCCCAGCTTTCTCTTTGTGGCGGTCGAGACTCGATCTAACCGCAGGTACAAAAAAGCTCCCATCATGGCATGGGTGCGAAATTTATTTTTCTTCTAATTGGTCTTCTAGCGAGCGGTCTAATAATCTTTCCGAGAGGTTGAGCCGAGGGTAGCCCGGGCCCACATATTTTTCTACCAGCATCAATAACTCGCTTTCACCAAAAGGTTTGGTGTAAAAGTCTGTAGCTCCGGCCATGCGGGCTTTAACGCGATCGATAAATCCGTCGATACCCGTCAGCATAACGATCGGCGTCTGGCGGAAAGCGCTAGAACTACGCAGCATAGCGCAAATTTCGTAGCCGTCGAGTTCCGGCATGGCGATGTCACACAGAATTAAATCGGGTTTGAGTTGAAACACCAAACTCAGGGCTTGGAGGGGATTGCCGATCGTAGTAGCTTCGTAGCCATGTTCATTTAAAATTGACTCAACTGTTTTGCGAATAGTATTGTCGTCGTCAATACAGACAACTCTCGGAACTTTGGTTTCTGGGGACGACCATTCTTTTTTGTTGTTGGTCGGGGCAACAGAGGGTTCGTAAAATACTTGCACCAATCCCTGCTGTACAAAGGGGTAAATCGCCTTAGCGACCGTGAGCACGTCTCGGTTGAGGTAGCGCGCCATTTGGCGGATCGAAGTATGCCCGTCAGCCCAGCGTCTGAGAGTATTAAAGGTATTGACAGGCAGCGCGACTCGCAGCTCGGAGGGGTCTGAAATCACCGGGCATTGGTTGGGTGACTGAATGTGAGGGTGAAACTGCTTCCACTGCTGCACCTGTTTGACAATTTTGGCCAGCAGTGAGCTAATTTCTAAGCTGGTCAGTTGAGGAGCCAAAGCTGGGCCCATTTCAAAAGTGAAGGAACCCTGGTGGAGACTGAGCAAGTCAAATAGGGTTTCGTGGATCATGCTCTGGATGATGTTGCGTCCTTGAGCTGGGGTGAGGATGTGGTTTTCTAGCAGGGCCCATAGGTAGCCGTATTCTGGGGCATTGGTAGATGCCATATAGGGAACTTGGATTTTGTCGAGGGCGGTATCTGCTTTGTAGCGGCGCAGGTAGTCGCGCAAGCGAAACAAACTGCCCGCACTCTGGGTAGCGTAAATAATCTGACCGTTGAAGCAGAAGACATACCAGGATTGTCCTGCAAGGGAGCGCGAGGTAGGTTGAGTACCCGTGCTGCTGCCGGTGGAGGTGTAGGCCTCTACGAACAGTTCTCCGGTTCGCTGACCTAACTCAATCAATTGCAGGATGCTGCGGATGTCTATTTCACTCAAATTTCCCTGCATGCAGCTAAAGTGTCCTCCTTAAAACCGTTGGCGTCTGAGCTCGGAAAGACTGTGTGCTGGCGAAAAGATTGACTTTAGTTTCCGTCAATAATTTACGCGCTGATGCCGCTCTCACAATTGGGAATTGACGAAAGGGCGATACTTGCTGCTGCTCCTCGGCCGCGCTACCAGTCCACAAGCTGAAACCGCGAAACTCGCGGCATTCTCTAAGTGTAGAGTTTCACCTTAGTATTCCCACTGTTGCCTAAACTCGTAGAATCCATATCGCACGACGGCACGGGTTCTTCGAGTGTGCAACGCTGGCATTCCCGACTGGTTCAAGTCTTCGATAGCCAAAGTTTTGAAGTTTTTGGCTGAGTATGCCGTCCGTTTATCCAGCACATCTTGGCGTAGGTCAACTTCAAAATACCGAGGATTCTCTGGTTTTACCGCTGCTACCAGCACCAAGTGCCGATCAAGCCCCGATGGGAACTTGAGGCTAGTCTGTTGGGTTGGATGAGTTGCGATCGAGGTTTTTTTGGGTTTGCCACAGCCCTAAAATTAGGTGCAGTCAAAATGAACCTTTGTTGGCAATTGTCAGGAAAACCCTCAGTGCCGATCGACCTTTTTGCTCGCCCGCGGCGAGCGTCATAGGCTCTCGTCATTACCTTATTCTAAGGCAGCGCGGTTCAAATCCCTAGTCCGCCGAAGCAAGGCCCCAGCTTGGGGGCTGCAACGGCTTTTATCGCGATCGACCCATAACTAAAGCGTTGTAAAATCAATACAAACTTTTGGATGGAAACGCCAGAGGCAAGCCCTAGGCTAACGACATGGGGAGTTAGACCTGGGGATCACTCGGTAGGGACTTTTAAGTCTCGTGAAACGATTGTGTTGCTAAAACCAGAGTGGTATAATTGGCAGAGAGCGATTCGCCAGAGTAAGAATAACTTTCAACCCATTGAAATATCCTAGACGGCGAGCAACCCCAGCAACGCACTAATCCGATTAGTTCGGATTAGTTAAAGGGCAAATAATTGCAGCATAGGTCACGTTCAACCTTAAAAATATGAAGGACTCAGCAAGTCTGCGCTCCGGGAGAAGTAAAGTTCTTTGAGTGAGTAGAGCCATATTTGAATGTCCCATTGTCGTCTAGAAGGTGGGCAGGAAGCCCCCGGCTTTAGACGTGGGGAGGTTCAAGGACTGACCTTTTTCAGGTTTGGGCTATGGCAGTCTCCGCAGTGAGAGCTAGTATTGAATCAAGCGGGATTGGTACTTCTCTCTCATTCCTCCAGACAACTGGCGGCGGCCGTACTTTCTGGAAGTTCTCCCGTGAGAACGTGCTATGCGTGAGTGCTGAAGAAAAGTTAGAAAAAAATGCTATCCCCCGATTGGGCAAACGATACCAAAAAGTAAGACTTAAGTGGCAAAAAGTTATCCTTACTTGCCTATACTTGTTTACTTTAGGTAAGTTGACTAAAGATCGCACACAGTGCTATCTTTAGTCAAGAACCTTTGGCTTAAGGGGGATAGCCTACTTATCTTGGGATTAGCCGTCTACCCAACAGCGTAGGAAGTAAACACCACTTATCTTTTAGGCCTTTAAGTAACTTAAAGTAAGTTGGGATAGGTTTTACGAAGCAGAGGACTATTAGTGTGCTGTATCTAGCGGAAGTACAAAAACAGAGAAGCGGCTTTGGTCTCGGTGGCGGTAAGGCTGAACTGAAACTGCTAGCTTGTCAGCGGGGCGAACATAACTGGAGCGCCGTACCAGGCGATGACGCGATCCCAGTTGAGGAAGCTAATAAGTTTAACGACGGCACGCTGGTGCTGGTTGAGTTGAGCGCTAGCAAGCAAGTGCAGCGGATTCAGGAGGCGGCCCGCCAGTTGGTGAGCATTCTGCAAAATTTCTCGCGATTGCAGGACAAGTTTAAGGATAAGGAAGAGGAAATTGAACAGTGGAAGGCTTCTCTGACGTTTTCGAGTCAGGAACTCAATCGCCGGGAAATGGAAATGCAAGCCCGCGAAGAGCAGTTGGCTCAAATGGAAGAGGAGTTGGAGCGGCTGGAGGCTCAGCGCTCGGAAATTGAAAATACTCGAGATGAAGCTAACCGACTGCGAGAAGAAGTCGATCGCAGTCGTGTGGAAATTGAGACCGCTTGGGAACAGTTGCGGGGCGAGCAGCAACGGGTGGCCCAGCAGCAGTCTGAGGTTCCGCAGGGGGCATTAGTTGATGAGCAGCAGACCCAGAGGATTCAGGAGTTGATGCAGAAGCTGGGAGGGGCAATTGCTTCTGCCCAAGGGGTGCGGGAACAACTCAATCAGTCTTTTAGTGCCGTGGGCGCTCAACAGGCAATTCTGGATCAGCACTGGCAGCAGTTGGAGCAAAAACAAAGCATAGCTCAACAGCAACAAGAAGAGGTCGATCGACAAAATCAGAGCCTCCAAAACCGCTGGCAAGAGTGGTACCAATCTCAAGATGCTTTGGCGCAAGCTCGGGCGGAGCTTAAAGGGCAGCAAAGTACCCTCAGCGCTAAGCAGGACCAGGCTCAGTCCGTGTCTTTGCAGGTGCGGGCTGTTGAGGATCTTTACCAGCAAGTTTCCAGGCTCGCATCTGCTTCGGGTACTGCGGGTACGGAGCAAAAAGTAGATGTGTCAGCTTTGGAGAAGATGCCTGTTGATGAGTTACAGGGGCTTGTGCAACACCTGCAACACGATTTGGAAAAGGTGTTCCGGTTTGTTAACGATCAAGAGGAGGAGTTGACTCTGCAGCGGGAGACAATCGAGGAACTGCAAGGGAAAATTCAAGCTGCTAGCGAGTACGATCGCATGGCTTTGGAAAATGAAATGGCAGATGAACTTGAAAGTTATCAGATGTTAAACGAAACTCTGGTGGGACAGCGCCTCCGTTTGCAGGAACGGGAAGATGTTTTAAAGCAGCATCAGGCGGTGCTGTGGCGGCGGCTGGGTACTGCTAATGCTCCCAAACAAGAGCGAGGAGATATTGATTTGGGGCCGATTGTCGCACAGCTCAATACTCAGCGGCAGCAGCAAAGCCAAGAATTGCAAAGACTGGAAAACGAAATTCAGCAGGTGCGGGAAGCCATATCCCAAATTGAGGCCAATGTCAACCGCCAAAATGGGGAAAGTGAGGCGAAACGCTACGAACTTAAGCAGTTAGAGCAGAATTTGTTCAACCAGAAAGGTGCAGTGGCGCAACTCTGGGGCAGAGTGAACGTTTATCAAGAAATGTTGCAGCCGGTGCAGGACAATTTGAATGCGCTACGCCAAAAGCTCGAAGCGGCGACGGGGGAACTCGATCGCGTGCAGCAGACAGGAGAGGAGCAAGATCGGGTAGTTTCCGATTTGCGACAAGTCCTTTCGGGTTTGATCACAGCTTAAAATTTAATATCTAAAATTATCGAAGGGTGTTCGACTCGACCGATCGCTCCTCCAGGAAATGGATCGGTTTGCGATCGGTTGGGCGCTACTATTAAGCTGGTTAGTTTTTCTACGCTTTCAAAACTGGGCGCCGAGGGCAATATTTGTTGCAGTAGTTGCCGCATTGCCCGTCGCTGCAAGGCCAGGGGTGCTTCCCGCAAAATCGGGCGATTTAACTTGACGGGAAGTTGAAAATTCACCTGCGGGCTGTCTGCAATTGGAGACATTGCTCGGTGTAGCAAGTCGCTGGCTGCAAGTTCCAGATATTCTACGTCGGCGCGGAGGAGTTCGGCTGTTTGAGCTAGGGCTTGTTGGGCTTTTGGATTGAAATGAGTTTCCAAATAAGGCAATAATTCCGATCGAATCCGGTTGCGACTATATTGCAAGTCTTTATTTGTGGAATCTTCCCAAATTGGTAGTTTTTGCTCTTGACAAAATTGACCTGTTTGCGATCGAGTTATTTCGAGCAAGGGACGAACTAAATAGATTTTAGATTTTAGATTTTGGATTTTCGATTGGGAATTTTCATCCAGATTTTCCAATTTAAAATCGGCAGATATTTGGGAGTTGGGATTTTCGCCGGAATTTCCCAATCTAAAATCTAAAATCGGCAATCTAACATCGAGCAGGGGTCGTGTCCAGGTGAGGGCGGAAAGTCCGTCGGCGCCACTGCCGCGAATCAGGTTGTAGAGAAGTGTTTCGGCGCGATCGCTGGCTGTGTGGCCTGTAACAATGTAGGGGTAGTTGTGGGCGATCGCAATTTCGGTTAAAGCTTGATATCGCCACTGTCTGGCCCCTGCTTCTGTTTTGGAAATCTCCGAGGCTGTTTCCAAATAGTAGGATATTCCCCAGTTTTTAGCTAATTGTTCTACATGATTGGCCGAGGCTTGCGAGTCAGAACGCCAACGATGATCGCAGTGAACAATCGCTAGGTTCCACCCCCATTTTGGCTGCAAATCTAGCAGTAATTTAATTAAACACAGAGAATCTTGTCCGCCGGATACTGCTACTAGCAAGCGCTGATTAGATGGCAATATTTGTCTGTACAGCAGCGTCCTGTGAACTTGAGCGTGCAGATGCGTCCAATTGGAAGATTCAGCCATGAGAGCAGTTTTTCATTAAGCAAAAATAAGGAAGTTAGACAACGAGCCGTGTACGGAATTTAACTGATGGATTTTGAGCAAAGAAGGGGAAACATCCCCCTCTCCCAATCTCTCAGTCTTTGCCTTCCTAGCTCCACATTCCTATACTTTGGGGGTCGCGGTCTGGATACCTAGAAATAGGAAAATTATTACTTATTTCTGTTGAGTTACCTTGATTTAATCGCTCATCTATATCGGTTTGATTTGAGCTATCTACGGCGTAGTTTTGCACGGTGTCTGATCTTTCGGCAGCGGCAGGAAGGGCTTTTTGTTCTTTGATTTCAGATTCAAGCGGAATGAACTCCAGACGCATTCTAAGTTTTCCTTTTGTCCAGTCTTTACCAGCACTTAATAGCTCGCAATCCAGACCGTCTGAGAATAATTTTTCGTCTACCAATTTCGCCTGCATAATTGCCATAAATTCGCTGACTTTGAATGTACATTGATACATCAAAGCGCTGGTAGGGGCAGACACAACATCGTCTTCTTGGGGAAATATTGGCGATTCGTCCATATTAATTGTCCTTATTTTAATGAAGGAAGAAGGAAGAAGGAAGAAGGAAGAAGGAAGAAGGAAGAGGGAGTTAATTATTAGAATCTCGCTGGTTAAGTAAGGTGGGAATTGCCCACCCTACAACCGGAGATGATATTAATCCCGATTCTTTGACTTATCCTGTTCTTCTGTAGCCCATTGGTGGATCGGGAATTAGAAAAACCAACCGTAGGAATGCAAACCTTTGCCTAACAGATTAACGCCTAGATAGCAAATCCAAACTACCACAAAACCTGTGGCTGCTAAAATTGCTGGGCGTCTTCCCTGCCAGCCACGAGTAATGCGGGCGTGCAGGTAGGCAGCAAATACCAACCAAGTAATTAGCGCCCAAGTTTCTTTCGGGTCCCAACTCCAGTACGATCCCCAAGCTTCGTTAGCCCAAACCGCACCGGCAATAATGCCAACTGTCAGTAAGGGGAATCCTAAACCGATGATTCGATAGCTAATGTTATCAAGAGTTTCTGCTAGATTCAATCGCTGGGGCGAGAGAAGTTCTGCGGTTTGAGTTGGGGAGGTTGATGCCGTTTGAACGGTGGCTAATTCGAGCACTGCGGTGGTGCCCACACCATTATTATTGGAGTTGAAAGAGGGTTCGCTGAAAGCTAATGCGCTGTCGGCGCTGGTTTCTGCAATTTGAGGTTCGGGGTTTTGAGGGCGTTGGAGGCGGTAGTTGCCGTTGCGGTTGCTGTTGGTGCCGAAGGAACTACCGGTGAGTTCGATTTTTTGGCCGCGGGTGACGATCAAAAATGCGATCGCCAGTAGCGCTCCTACCATTAAAGTTGAGTAACTGAGCATCATGACGCTAACGTGCATCATCAGCCAGTTGGATTTGAGGGCGGGTACGAGGGGCTCTGCAGATTGCATGGTTGCCGGCAGAGTCAGGGCTGCAAAGGCGGATATTGCCATTGCTACGGGGGATGTGGCTACTCCTACTAGGCGGGAACGACTCATGTTTTCCGCGACTAGGTGGATGGCGGTGATTCCCCAAACTAGGAAAAATAAAGATTCGTAGAGGTTGCTTAAGGGGAAGTAGCCGGCTTCTATCCATCGAGAACCGAGTAAAGCGGCGATGGATAGGTTGGCGACGGCCATTCCTGCTGTGCCTAGGGCCCCCAGGTAGGGAATGCCGGGGAATGCTGCGCCAACCCAGTAAATGAGCATTGTTGAGAACAAAATGGCAAAGGAGATGTTGTCCAGCCAGTTCTGGAGTACGACCAGATCCATAAAAATTACTCCGGTAGTGTTTTTACTTATTTTTGCTAACTAGATCGATCGTACTGGGGTTGGGCAGTTTTGGGTTTGGGATTTTGAATTTTTGTGGCAATTATGAGTGGTTGGCGGTTGTTGAGGTGCTAGTGGGCGATCGACTCACCAAGGATTGCCAATCATTCTAAAAGCAGACCAATAATAAGGATGAGAGAAATTCTGACTCGTCGTGTTTGCCAATTCCGCGGGTAACGGCAGATTGCCAACAGAAGTGTGCAGCATCCCCCCTTCAATTCGCACCTCTTGGCGCAACATCGCTAATTGCGCTTGCCGCAGTGCTTCTGCTTTAATCGGAGCAGTTTTTAACTGCCCGTAAAACTCCGCCATCAATCCTAAACTGCCCTCGTCGCTGACATACCAAAGAGTCGCCATAGCCGATTTAACCCCGGCTTGCACGGCTAACCCGCCAAAGCCTAACTCGGCCTCTCGATCGCCCACAGCAGTCTTGCAAGCACTCAAAACTAACATTTCCACTTGCGGGCTGTGCCATCCCATTTGCCGCAACTGATCCAAACGCAGTTTAGTATCCCACAACTGAATAAAGGATTCGCTCGGATCTCCCGATCGAAATTCGGCGTGAGTAGCCAAGTGAATCATCCCAAAAGGCTGCTGCTGGCGCTGCGATTTCAAATTGGCCAGGGTGAAAGCTTCATTCAAGAAAGACTTACCCGGCCACTGCTGCGGCGTGATTGTCGATACTTCTATTTCCACCGCAGGCAAAGGACTCATCTCTGGAAATTGCGACGCCCCCATTGCCAGAACTTGGGTATTTTTGAAATTGGCGGGGCTGGTATCGGTCAAACTCAGACTCGGCATCGATCCAACACTGTAACGCTCTACCAGAAAGCCTTTGCCGTCATGCAGCGCGCCCATCGGTATCGATCGCAACCCCATATCTGAGATAAAAGATAAATTCTCAATGCCTTTGGCTTGCAGTTCTGCTTCGAGCGGCGCTACCATCCACTGGTAGAGTTGCTGAGCCAAGGGCAAATAACTTTTAGTGTTGCGCTTTACCGGATTAGTCAGTTCATCGCGAAATTTCCGAACAGCTTCCATTACCTGGGCGCGAGAGGTTCCAGGGATGCGCTGGCGAACGGGTACGCCTTCCGGCGCGATCACTATCATTTCCAGTTCATCAGAGGCTTGGATTTGCTGTTCTACGCGCAAGATGGACGAATTGCTGTCAGGCCGATCGACTGTAGAACCCCTGGGTACAAAGCTGATATAAATGAGAGCTGGTTTGATGCCTGTGGCTTGTTGGACACTGCGAAGGGTATTTTGGGCATCTTCTAGGGTGGCGATCGCAGTTGTTGATGGCAAATTTAGGTAATCGACAAACTCACTGGTAAATCTCTCCTCCACGGGAAAAATAACGGCGCCGAGGTTAGGTGGCAACTTGGAGGCGTCAAGATTCGCAGACGCGGGAGGTGAAGTGCGCTGTTGCAAGGAATTAGATATCTGGTTTTGCTCTTGCAAGCTGGGCGAAAATAAACGATTTGTGCTGGGTGGCTGGTTGGCTGCGAGCTCCGGTGTCGGTATCGGTGCGAGATTTATCGGCGCAGCAGCAGGCGCAACCACTGGATTTTGAGTAATGGTCGGTGCTGGTGGCACATTTGAGACTGGTGCTGGATTTTGAGTAATGGTCGGTGCTGGTGGCACATTTGAGACTGGTGCTGGATTTTGAGTAATGGTCGGTGCTGGT
>NZ_JAUBQE010000078.1:0-21447 GCF_036701115.1 Microcoleus sp. Pol1C5
ACAACTCCGAATCCAACTCCGGCACCGAGTCCAAGCCCGGGGACAACTCCGAATCCAACTCCGGCACCGAGTCCAAGCCCGGGGACAACTCCGAATCCAACTCCGGCACCGAGTCCAAGCCCGGGGACAACTCCGAATCCAACTCCGGCACCGAGTCCAAGCCCGGGGACAACTCCGAATCCAACTCCGGCACCGAGTCCAAGCCCGGGGACAACTCCGAATCCAACTCCGGCACCGAGTCCAAGTCCGAGTCCAACTCCCCCAGCGGGGACATTACCGACACAGGTTCCGAGTCCGAGTCCGAGTCCGACTCCGACTGCCGGCGGGACAACTCCGAGTCCGAGCCCTTCGATCGTCCCGACTCCAACTGCGGCGCCCCCAACTCCTCCGCCTTTGGGTGGCGGGCCGACTCCGCCGAGTTTTACATCTCCGACTCCTAACCAGCCACCGATCGTGGAAGCGGGCAAGACGGTAACAGGTTTGCAGAATTTGCCTCTGTCTCTAAGCATTTCGGCGCCCAGCGACCCGGAGGGACAGCCACTGTCGATCGCGGTAGTCGGACTTCCCAATCCTACTTTTGGTCAGGTAATTACGGGTACGAGTCCCGTCACGGTGAACCAAAAGTTAACCGTTCAGGATTTACTTGGGCTGAAATTTCAACCTGGAACAAATGTGATCGGGCAAGCCGGTTCTTTCAGCTACAGCGTAGCTGACGACCAAGGCGGCACGGCAGCAGCGTCAGTCGCAATTAACATTAATTCTTTCGATACCTCCGTAACTGTTCCAACTCTCCTGCCGCCAATTGTTGTGGATGACGGCATCGTATTTACCAATACGAATAATTTGCTGCCCACTTTTATCGACGTACTGGCGAACGATTCCAGCCCGCAAAAAGGGACGCTCAGCATTATCAATGTCAGCACACCGCAACTGGGGATAGCTGTAAATCTTGTCTCTCAAGTGCAATTCATCCCCGGCAACGTAGCGGGTACAACTGCTTTCACCTACAGCGTCAGCGACGGATTCGGGACAATTCCGGGCGTAGGTACTATCACCGTCCAAATCTTGCCGGCTGATAGCGGGCCTAACAATTTGGTTGGGGGTTCCTTGCCAGACAATTTGAACGGTTTGGCGGGCAGCGATACTATTGACGGTCAAGGTGGCAACGATACGATTAACGGCGATTTGGATAACGACGTGCTCGTAGGGGGTCTCGGCGCAGATACCATGACGGGGGGCGGCGGCAGCAATCAATTCCGCTATACCAGCCCTGCACAAGGTGGGCCTGCCTTTGATGCGGCTTCTTCGGCTGCGATCGAGGCTGCGATCGCCGCGGGCGGATACGATGTGATTACTGATTTTAACGGTCTCGGTGTGCCGATCGCCGATCAGTTTAATTTTGCCCCCGGATTTGCGAATCTCAGCGGTAACACCCAAGTTCTGCTGAATGTGCAGACAACGGTTTCTGCAAATATTCTGGGAGGAAGTGCTTTCTTGTTTGCCTACGATTCCGGCGGCAATACTTACATCATTTATGACGGCAATGGCAATAACCTCAGTGGCGCCGATTCTCGCATTTTGGCGAAGTTAAATGGTGTAACTGGGGTTTCTTCTCTTTCGGAATTTGACTTTACTTTTATCTAGAAACGAAGTCATTAGTATTGTAGGGTGCGTCAGCCCGCAGCGTTTCCCTTGCTGCTGGAAGCGATCGAGCTGACGCACCCTACAGCTACAAACTGATGCAGCGGACGTTCAAAAAATGATTTATAATCTCAAAAAGTGGTTCGTCGCCGCTGACCAGAAACGTTAGCCGACATCTATGCGCGAGTGACCGATTAAAACACTACACTTCTGGATTCGACATGCCCAGCTTTACTGAACTTGTTGATAGATGCGCAGCGTTTACTCTTAATGCATTAAGAGAGGCAAACGATAGAACTATTGAAGGGCTTCAAACAAGCGGTTCGACTTCACTTGTGAAGACTCTTCAGATGGTGCAGCTTCAAAAGGCGATCTTTGCTGTCGGTATGTTTTCCATTTTTGAAGCAAATTTGCAAAAGGGATTGAGCTGTAGCAATGGATTTTCTGAAGCCAAGAAAATATTGGAGGATGAAGGAGAGCAAGAACTAAAAGAATGCTTTGATAATCTCTGCCTAGCTGTCAATGTACTAAAACATGGACGCGGCAGAAGTTACGATGCTCTTGTCGCGAAGGCAAAATCATTACCTTTTAGAATAAAACTACCAGACGAGTCTTTTTTCTTCGAGGCTGACGTGTCAGAGGTATCGACGTTAGTTGAAGTGAACGATACGTTCGTGCAGCATTGTGGCAAAGTAATCAGTGATGTATCTAGGGTAATAAGGCGAGTACGCCCAGAGTTTGCATATGCGTGAACTCACTGCTGGCAGCTAAAGCTAAAGTCGGCTAACAATCCGCCTGCACACTGACCGTATAAAGTATTGTAGGGTGCGTCAGCCCAAAGCGTTTACCTTAGCCTTTGGGGCGATCGAGCTGACGCACCCTACAGGCCTGCGTTCATCTGCGGTAAAAAATTAAATCTGGTTGTCCTCAGAAAAAAGTCCCAACAAAGGGCCGAGAATAGCGCCGAAAACAAAGCCGCCAGCGTGTGCCCAGTAGGCAACTCCCCCGGATTCCATGCCGACACTTGCCGGGGCATTCAAGGAAGCCAGGCCGCTCAATGCTTGCTGTGCAAACCAAAATCCTAGAAAGAAGAAAGCGGGGACTCTGACGGTGGTAATAAAAATTCCCAAGGGTAGCAGTGTCAGAACTTTGGCTTGGGGATATCTGAGAATGTAAGCTCCCATCACGCCTGCGATCGCGCCGCTAGCACCTAGGGACGGAATGGCAGATGTTGAGGAAAAAAACCACTGAGTTAGTGATGCTAAAACGCCGCAAGTAAGGTAAAATATTATAAATTTGACGTGTCCTAAACGGTCTTCTACGTTGTTGCCAAAAATCCACAGAAATAACATATTTCCGGCAATATGGAGAAAGCCTGCGTGCAGGAATTGGGAGCTAATCAGTGTCGTCCATTCGGGAAATGGCGAAACTGGCACAGCAACACCACACATATTGCTTAACTGGCAAGGAATTACGGCCCAAGAGTAGAAGAATTGGGTTAATTCTCGATCGCCCAAACTGAGTTCGTACAAAAATACTAATATGTTTGCGGCAATCAGCCCGTAGGTGACGTAGGGAGTGATAGTAATGGGATTGTCATCGCGTAAGGGAACCACAGCCTTTTTTTCCTCATCAAAATATTGGCAACACAGTAGCGCATTTATAGCCCAGGTGTCTCCTGTCTAAAGGAAGAGGGAAGAAGGCAATCGATTTTAGATTTTAGATTTTAGATTTTAGATTTTAGAATTGAAGAAAGTGACTTGACGGATGTATCAGGGGGCTGGTTATCGGATACTATATTTTTTATTTCTGCACGGATGAATCCTGGTGCCGCAAGCTTCCATCAAAACCGCCCTCTCCCGCTGAAACAAAAATAAAACCCATTTAATAAAACCCTCCACCTTGCAGTTAGTTGAATATCTGCTTTTTAGTGTTGGGTTTTATTTTACCGCCAAGGCGTATATTGTATGATTGCAGATCAAGTTTGTAGTTGCGATATTGGTACGGGTTTTCACATCTCAACAAAACTACAAACTTATTTATCCCCTTGCTGATTAAATTTTTACAGCGGGGCTAGTCGAAGGTTTAGGCGACTTAATTTCCTGGGAAACTGCACGGGCGCGGTAGAGTTTAGCAACGACTTGCTCACACTTGGACAAATCCGATTCTATCTCTGTCAAAATTGCAGTTGATACGGGATCTGTGAACTTCACCCGCAGGTTGTTGATATCGACAACACCGGTTTGCAAGTCACCTAGAGTGCTCCGCAGTAAGAACGTTTCATCGGTTCCTTGCATCGAAGCTTTTAATTTAGCGTATTTGTCAGCAATTTGGGCAGGAATTGAGGGTTTTTCACCGAAATCGTTGAGGCGTTTTTCGAGAGCGAGGATGTGGTTCTGTTTGTTTTGAATCATTTCTCTCAAGAGCGATCGCAAATCGCTATCTTGGGTTTTTTCCGCATAATTTTCAAATGCTTCGCAAGCATAGCGTTCCCCTGCAAGGGCGGTATTCAAACCTTTAACAATGTCGCCTTGTGTCGAACCTCCCCAACCATTAGCTAATTTCCACCATTCTGCATTTGTGTCAGTTTCTTCTGGCAAACCGACTTCTTTTCCGCCGTAACCGAGGCGAGCCATAATTGCCGTGGTAAATATTGCTAAATCTCCCGGTTGGCGGGAAGTAATCAAGTTGCCGTCAACTACTAAAGCTTCGTTAATGTAGTTAGCTCCGGCATTAATCATGTCTGTTTTAATTGCCAAGAAACCCGTCGCATTTTTGCCTTTCAGCAAGTCGGCTTCAATCAAAACTTGCGGGCCGTGGCACACAGCAGCGACGATTTTTCCTTGCTCAAATGCTTCTCGTACAAAACGTACTGTATTGGGATTAGTCCGCATCATATCGGGAGCCATACCGCCGGGAATTATCACTGCATCGAATTCTGCAGGTACTGCTTCAGTGGTAGTTCCGTCAGCTTGCTGAGCAACTTTTCCTTGTTTCCCTGCATACTTTTCGTTTGTCCGCGAACCGAGGACAACTACATCAAAGTTTGCTTGTTTTAAGGCGTTGTAAGGAACTAAAAATTCCGAATCTTCTACTCCATTTTCGATGAGTATGGCAACTCGTTTGGTGTTGGTGCCGTTATCTGTTGTCATAATCAACTTTCCTCAGATTGTCTTTTCATCTAACATTAAGTCATTTATGATGTTTTTAGCGTCTTGCTAAAGTGATAAATTAGTTGGTTTTAAAAGATATCAGCGTGAGCCTTGAGAGGTATTTTACAGAACTGTCTCAATGCACGTAAGAGGCTCCATTAATGTCGATCGTAGTCCCGGTAGCGTGTGCAGCTAAACCCGACGCTAAAAACGCGATAACATTGGCAACATCTTGAGGAGGAGCGATTTTGCCGATCGGGATATCGCGAATAATATCAGCTTCACCGAACTCCTGAATAAACTGGTTAGACATTTCTGTACTGACAAATCCCGGTGCAACTGTAAATGCCAAAATATTATCAGCCGCAAACCCTCTAGCAATGCTGCGAGTTAAAGCAACAATAGCACCTTTAGAAGCGGCGTAGTGCAGATAATTCGGGTCATCGCCGCGAAAAGCAGCGCGACTTGCTATATTAATAATTGTACCGACTCGGCGAGTTTGAAAATGCAGGAGAGATTCGCGGCACAAATCGGCAACGGCAACTAAATTTACTTGTAGAGTTTGTTGCCAAGCTGAAGACCAAATATCGAACTCGTCCTCTATACCCGCTGACTGCATAATCCCCGCATTATTAACTAAAATATCAATATGACCGCGCCATTTTAAAGCATCTTGCCACAAAGTCGAGGCCGCGTTTTTCACCCTCAAATCCGCTGCCAATAAATAACAGCGATCGCGCGCAACACTTGCTGCGATCGCTTCAGCTTCTTTCTGACTGCGAAAGTAATGCAAAATCACCTCGGCCCCAGCATTAACCAGAGTCCGCACCGTCACTGCACCAATCCCTTTCGAGCCACCAGTTACTAAAATTACCTTTCCGGTTAAATCAATCATTTCTCTATCTCTTTTCTCTTTCTCTGCCCCCTCAACACCCTCTGCATTTAAAAAGAATAAATCTCCTTCACATACGAAATAGAATTGCTATATGATACAGCACATTACATCCAATGTGTATGCCATTTTTTCAAGCTAATGGATATTTGCAATAGATCCCTCCAAAAACTTCCAAATCCTTTTCCATGTGGGTTTCTATTGGAAATATAGCTACTGCTGAAAGCACTATAGCTTTTTTGTCCTTAAACTCGACATAGCTCTTCTCAGGTAGATGAGGTATGACTGGCAACTTATATAACGACTAAAGAAGAGGGCTAAAGCCCAACTACGTACCTCATTTACTTGAGAACCGCTATAACTACAGTGGATTCGGCAGCAGAGGTCGAATTAACTCCATAATTCGGTCAGAATTAAAATTATTGATATACTCGGTTAGTGCTTGAGCCAAACTTGCTTTGGATTCGGGAATTTGTACAATTAATTCATTCATAACTTCGGTATCGAGATAGTAAGCGGCGTGATACATTTGTTCTAACCACTGAGGGGACATCATGGATATATCTTCTCCAGACACCGTTTCAACTAATTGTTTTTGTGGAGTTTGTTCTACGACTTCGTAGATATATTGCACTGGTAAATATTTAGCGATTTTGTCAAAGATGTCTCTCTGCTGAAATGGCTTGCTTATAAAGTCGTTAAAGCCAGCCATAACAACTTTCTCTCGCTCTTCAAAAATACTGGCAGTTAAAGCAATAATGACAGTTTCTTGGGTCTGAGGGCGTTCTCTAATATATTTACTAGCTGTATAGCCATCCACGATCGGCATTCGCAAATCCATCAGAATCAGGTGCGGCCGCCAACTCTCCCACAGCGAGAGTGCCTCCACTCCCTGTTTTGCTTCTCTCGCCTCAAAACCAACCGAGGTAAGGAACTCGACTAACAAGCGACGATCTTCTTCTAAATCTTCAACAATAAGAATGCGGTAAGTCGGTTGTCCGGCAGCTAAACCAATTACTCTTTGATTTATTAATTCTGGGGGTAAGGAGTCTGCTTGAGGTAACTGTACAGGAATCTCAAACGAAAAAGTGCTACCTCGGTGCAAAGTGCTTTTAACGCGAATTTGACCGCCCATGAGTTTGACGAGTTTTTGACTGATGGCTAAACCAAGCCCACTCCCTTGACTCAAATTATTCCCAGCTTGGGCTTGCACAAATACCTTAAATAGACTATCAATTTCTGTGGGGGCAATTCCCACGCCTGTATCTTCAACTTCAAAACATAGGTGACAGGATGTTGTGTCTCTTTGTGTTGCTCTTACCCGTAGGGTGACGCTTCCTTTGTTGGTAAACTTAATCGCATTACCGAGCAGATTGACGAAGACTTGGTAGAGTTTTTTCTCGTCGCTATGCACGAATCTAGGAATGTTGGGAGCTAGATCGAAAATTAGTTGCAATTCTTTAGATTGAACTTTAACTTGGAACATTTCTTCAATAGAAGCCAGCAAATTTGTCAAATCAAAGTCAGAAAGATTGAGTGTCATCCGTCCGCTCTCTATTTTGGATAAATCTAAAATATCGTTAATCAAGTCCAATAAATGTCTACCGCTGCGATTGACAATTTGTAAACGTTCTTGAATAGAAGGAGCCAGATTTCTCTCATAGCTCATCAATTGCGTGAAGCCCAAAATTGAGTTCAGGGGGGTGCGGAGTTCGTGGCTCATGTTGGCGAGGAAGACAGTCTTGGCTTGGTTTGCTTCATTTGCCTGGTGAAATTCCAACTCAGCTTGTTTGCGATCGCTAATGTCAATTAAATATCCCAAGATTTCTACTGGTGTACCTGAATTATCTCGAATTAGCCTAAGCTGACTGAGCATCCAGCGATAAACCCCATCGGAGCGACGAAAACGGTATTCGTGTAAATAAAAATCATTAACCAATACATTTGGTAAGTCATTAAGCACGGGTTCTACATCATCTGGGTGTAAGTGATTCACCCAAAATTTAGAATCTTCTAAAAACTCGCTGCTTTCGTAGCCCAATATATCTTTGATATTTTCGCTGATGAATGTGGCTCCATAATCGCCAACAGGTTTACTGCTAGAAATGACCACGGGGCTGTAGTTTAGAAGAAAATTGAGGCGATTTGTGGTAGCTTGCAAGGCTTGCTCAGCCAGTTTTAGCTCTGTTGCGTCCTCCTGAACGGCAACATATACAGTTCCGTATTCAGGATGCTCAAACCTGGATGTATGAACTCTGCACCAAAAGAGAGTTCCATCTTTCTTTCTATTGTGGACTTCATATTTCGCTTCGCCGGTCTGTCCAATTTGAGTGACGATATCTAGAACGGCTACATCTGGTGTAAAATTGGTATCGACATAATTCAAGACACCAAGGGGTTGACCTGCGAGTTCGTCCTCTGTGTAGCCAAACATAGTGTCAAAGGTAGGATTGGTGTAGACGATCGTGAGGTCTGAGGCTTTGATTAAACACACCCCTCCTGCCATGTTATTCATGATAACGCTTTGAAGCTCTAGCGTCTTTTGAGCTTCTTTTCGAGCGGTAATGTCTTGGATCTGAGCAATAAAATGCAGTGGATTTCCCTGTCCATCTTGTACTAGCGAGACATCAAGAATAATCCAAATAATATGTCCTTGTTTATGGAAACACCGTTTTTCCATTTGGTAAGTTGAAATTGTTCCTGCTAATAGTTGATGTGCATAATTAAGATCCCCTTCTAAATCGTCAGGATGGGTAATGTCTTGGAAAGTTAACGCTAACAACTCTTCTGAGGAGTAGCCAAGAATCTGACATAAGGCAGGATTGACTTTAATCCAGTGCCCATCAAGTGAAACGAGCGCCATCCCGATAGAGGCATCTTCAAACGCATGGCGAAACTGCTCTTCACTGTTTCGTAAAGCCATCTCAATTTGTTGGCGATTTATTTCAGCTCGTTTGCGATCGGTGATGTCGCGTTTAATTACAGAACACCCAGTAATTTTGCCTGTTGTGTTTTTCAGAGGTGATATGGTACAAGATATGTGGATAAGCTGTCCATCTTTTCGGACACGCACGGTTTCATAGTTTTCAACCGTTTCTCCTTGTCGAATCTTTCCTAGGATGTCCTGTTCTTCGTAGGTAATATTGGAGGGAATTAGAATGACAATCGATTGTCCTATGATTTCTTCAGCCTTGTAGCCAAAGATTTTTTCTGCTGCATTGTTCCAGGTTAAAATGATGCCGTCTAATGACTTGCTAATAACTGCCTCACCAGAGTATTCCACAATCGCTGCCATGTGAGCCAGTGATGCTTCTACTTGCTTGCGATCGCTAATATCGCGCATAATAACAGTAAATACCGTTTCGTCTCTCATTTCCAGCTTAGAAATAGAGGCTTCAGCCGAAAACTGCGTTCCATCTCGACGACGACCCAAAATCTCGCCTCGTTCTCCCATCCTTCGCGCTCTGGTAGAAGAGTGTGCAAATTGTTTGATATGCTGCGGATGTGCATCTCTAAACTGTTCTGGCAGCAGTAAATTCAGTGGCTCCCCTAAAATATCCTCCATTTTATAGCCAAACATCTTTTCTGCCCCTTGATTAAACAGGGTAATGCGTTGAGTGCGATCGACTGAAATAATTGCATCATTGGCGATTTCTAGAATTCCCGCAAAACGAGCCTGCGATTTTTGTAAATCATCTGTTCGTTCAGCCACAAGAACTTCTAAAGTTTCGTTAAGTTTTTTAATTTCTGCTTCGGCTTGCTGGCGCTTGTAATCTATCTGGTTTAAAAAGCGAGCCGTCCCCAAGATGAGAATTGAGAACGTGACAACCATAACAGTTGAACGCAATGTATAGCCAAAATTAGCGTTATACCAGCCTAAATTTTGTCCCTGAAGAGTGAACCAGTTCAGTGTCACTGGAAAGATTGTCCCCCAAGGCAGCAACCACCGAACCATTACTCCGCCTACCAGGGGACTGGTTACTACTTGCATTAATCCTTTGTTAGGGCGGAGCAATAAAATTCCTCCATAGAGGATGAAAAAGGTGGCGATCGTGTTTAGGGGTTGAGTCGTCGTAATTATGACCAACCGTTCAAGAATATCGACATTAAATAGGTATCCAAATAAAGCTAGTAGAGAAATTAACGCTGCAACACTACTAAAAATCTGAGCCAACCAAGTGTCCCGTTGGGAATTTTGCCCTAACAGTAACAGTGCTAGTCCCATGAGCACAAAATTTAGGGCGGTATTTACTCCCATTCTTCCCGGATAATGAGTCGCTGAAGACACGAAATCTCGGAAAAGCCACTCATCAATACCCAGCTTCCAACCAAAAATATACTGGCTCAGCGTCAGCAAACCGATGATGATTATGGATCCTGCCATCCCTTGAGCGATGCGATTGTGCAGTCGGGTTCTTTGGTACTGCAACAATCTCAAAGACACTCCAGCCAGCAAAAAGCAAATTGCCGTGTTTGCTTTCATGGTCGAAGTCATACCGGGAAAACCACTTTTGAGTAGGGAGATGTCAAATTGCCAACCCAGCAGCACTAGACATCCGCTCGCAATGACGAGTAGACTTGCCATGTGAGTAATGCGCTTGTTCATAAATCGGCTGCTTGGGTTGAAACACTCTTCTTCTGATGTTAGGCGAAGCGAAGAAGAGTAACCACGGGGGGGCTGCCTCTAACCGAACTATTCATATTTTGTATGGTTGCCCCCCCTTGCCAGCTCCATATCTCCGGGATCGCAGGACTTCTTTGTGGGTAATGTGGCTTTTTTAAGCGAATAGTTAAACTATACTATTTGTGCATATGTTTATATTCCTCTAGCAGGAAACTAGGGAAATGAGTATGATTGTTGATAGAACTAGCGATAGAGTTAGCGATCGAGATACAAACTACCGAGGCAATATTTTAATTGTTGATGATTTGCCTGATAACCTGCGTCTTCTCAGGGATACTTTAAGGGAAGAGGGTTATAAAGTTCGCAGTGCTATAACAGGGGCAATGGCGATCCGAGCCGCCCAATCTCCATCGACGGAGTTAATTTTACTAGATATTAAGTTGCCAGATATAGATGGCTATGAAGTTTGCCGACAATTAAAATCTGACGAGCGCACTGCAGAGATTCCAATAATTTTTTTGAGTGCGCTAAATGAAACTTTTAATAAGGTGCAAGGGCTGGCTGCTGGAGGGGTGGATTATATTGCTAAGCCATTTCAAGTCGAAGAAGTATTAGCTCGTGTCGAAACCCACCTAACTATCCGACGGCTGCAACAAAGACTCCAAAAGCAGAATATACGTTTGTTGAACGAAATTGCAGAACGGCAACGTCTGGAAGAGTCTCTATTTGCCGAAAAAGAATTGGCTCAAGTGACACTGCAATCAATTGGCGATGGCGTCATTACTACAGATGCCCAAGGTAATGTGAGATATTTCAATCCTATAGCTGAGCGACTGACAGGCTGGAAGACTCATGAGGTTCAAGGAGTTCCTTTCTCTACAGTCTTCCTAATTGTCGATCAAGTAACGCGAGAGCCAGTAGAGAACCCTATAGACAAGGCTCTATTAGAGGAGCAAATTGTGGGCTTAGCTAACAATACTATTTTGATTGCCCATGATGGAACAGAGTATCCCATTGCTGACTCGGCAGCACCGATTCGAGACCGCCAAGGTCAAATTATCGGGGCAGTCATCGTCTTTCATGATGTTACTGAATCGCGCTATCTCACGCATAAACTCTCTTGGGAAGCCAATCACGATGCGCTAACGGGGTTAATTAACCGTAGAAGATTTGAGCAACATTTAGTTGAGGCGATCGCCTCTGTTAAAGATAGCAATCACCAGCACGCTCTCTGTTATTTAGATTTAGATCAGTTCAAAGTCGTTAACGATACCGTAGGTCATATTGCTGGCGATGAGCTACTGCGCCAAATCACCGCACTTATTCAACAGGGAGTCCGTGCTAATGATATGCTGGCTCGCTTGGGAGGTGATGAATTTGGCATTTTGCTCACTCAATGTTCGCTCTCTCAAGCAGCCCAGATGGCGGAAAATGTCAAAGATATAGTGCATCAGTTTCGGTTTATTTGGAATGGCCAAACCTTTATCATCGGAGTCAGCATTGGAGTTGTTGCTATTGACCAAAACAGCCAAGATTTGAGGGAGCTGCTGGGAGCTGCTGATGCAGCTTGTTATGCCGCCAAAGCCAGAGGCCGCAACTGTGTTCATATTTATAGTCTAGATGATAACGAACTCATTAAACAACGTGGTGAGAGGCAGTTGATTTCCAAAATCAGCCGAGCGTTGGAAACCAATCGTTTTTCTCTCTATTACCAAAAGATTGTCTCTATTACCTCTAAACCATTAGTAGAGCATTATGAGATTTTGCTCAGAATGCTGGACGAAAATGGAAAAATAGTCTCTCCAAATGAATTTATTCCCGCCGCCGAGCGTTACGGCTTGATAACTGATATCGATTGTTGGGTAATCGAGGCTTTTTTCTCTAATTATCACAAATTGCCGGAGAAAGATGTTCTTAGTCAAGGCTTGTATACGATAAATCTTTCTGGGGCTAGCATTAGTAACAATCAGTTTCTGAGGTTTTTAATCGAACAATTTTTTCGCTACCAAGTTCCTCCACAAAGCATTGGTTTTGAAATCACGGAAACCGCAGCGATCGCAAATTTTGAGCAAGCCAGATATTTCATGAGCGAACTCAAAAAAATTGGCTGTCGCTTTGCTTTAGATGATTTTGGCAGTGGGTTGAGTTCCTTTGCTTATCTGCTTAATTTACCAGTGGATTATCTAAAAATTGATGGTGCTTTTGTCAAGAATATTAGTCATAATTTGATTTCTCAAGCGCTGGTTGAAGGCTTTAATCGTATAGCCCATGCGATGAATCTTGAAACTATAGCTGAGTTTGTCGAAGACGAGGCTATCTTAGAAAAATTGCGGGAGATTGGAGTAGATTATGCTCAGGGTTATGGGATCGCCCGCCCAGTCCCTATTAATTTTAATCGCTAGCGATCGCACTGGGCCAGCGAACCCATTGCCTCACGCCTGCGTCCTGTCTAGAGGTCTCCAAGAGTCGATCGCCCGCTGCTACAAGGCTAGCTCAATTTACTGTGTCACATTTAGATCGAATGTGCTGTAATTGTAAAGGATTGAGTGTTGTATTGGAAATAAACCGGAAAATTGGCCATGAAAGCAGTTGCGTTCGATCGCTACGGTTCAGCCGAGGAATTGCAATACCGAGAGTTGGAAAAGCCGATCGCCAAACCCAACGAATTGTTAGTGCGAGTGCGCGCTAGCAGTGTCAATCCTGTAGACTGGAAAATCCGGCAAGGACACCTGCAACTATTAACAGGATTTAACTTTCCTCGAATAGTCGGTTCTGACATATCGGGAGTTGTCGTGGAAGTCGGCCGGGAAGTCACCAAATTTCAACCCGGAGATGAAGTTTATACCTTCTTAAGTCCCATCAGTGGGGGTGCTTGCGCCGAATACGCTGTCGTGGCAGAATCGGATGCAGCAATTAAACCGAAAAACATCACTCATGCAGAAGCAGCAGCAGTACCGATCGCAGGTTTAACTGCTTTGCAATCGCTCAGGGATTTGGGTCAAATTCAAGCAGGAAACAAAGTATTGATTAACGGCGCTTCCGGCGGAGTCGGCACTTTTTCCGTGCAAGTTGCGAAAGCAATGAATGCGGAAGTAACGGGAGTTTGCAGTGCTAAAAATAGAGAATTGGTCAAGAGTTTGGGAGCCGATTCTGTCCTGGATTACGAAGAAATTGACTTTACTCAACAAACCGATAAATATGATATAATTTTAGATGCTGTCGGGACAAAAACATTTGCTGAATGCGAAAAAGTGCTGCAACCAGAGGGAATTTATATATCGACTTTGCCAAGTTTCGAGAACCTCGCACCGATGTTAACGAGCTGGTTTATATCGGGTAAAAAAGCTAAATTCATTCTAGCCAATGCCAACCCCAGCGATTTAGGGGCTTTGCGGGAGTTAATAGAATCCGATAAAGTTGAGCCGATTGTCGATCGCACTTACAGCTTAGCAGAAGTAGCAGCAGCCCACGCTTACAGCGAAACCGGCCGCGCGATCGGCAAAATTGCGATCGTGATTGAATAATGAAGGCACGACACGGGTTTTGACACCGCTACAGGGATTAATTATCGATCGTTCCTTCTGCTGCTGAAGTCAGAATAAAGAATGAAGAAGGAAGTCGGAGCAAATATGAAATAACTATTCTCAATTTCCAATTTCCAATTAATTACCAATTTCCAATTACCCATTACCAATTACCCATTCCCTATGACTGCTCCCTCAAACTTGGAGACATCCGAACAAGGTTCCGACAACAACCTCGAAGCAATTAGCTCCGAAAACAGCATTGCACCAATCGTAGACGGTGCGATGGGTTCCCGCAACTTAGAAAACGAATTTCTCGACGAACTTCCCGACGAAGTTGAGATGTCTTTGTTCGAGCATTTAGAAGAATTGCGTATGCGACTTTTCTACTCGCTAATTGCAGTAGTAATCGCTGTAATCGGTTGTTTTTTCACAGTTAAACCCATCGTGCAACTGCTAGAAGTACCGGCCGGGCCCGTCAAGTTTCTGCAACTAGCTCCCGGCGAGTATTTCTTTGTTTCTATCGAAGTTGCCGGATACAGCGGTTTGCTGATCGCCACTCCGTTTATTTTTTACCAGATAGCGCTGTTTGTTCTCCCCGGTTTGACTCGGAAAGAACGCAGGTTGCTGGGGCCGGTGTTTTTCGGTTCGAGTTTCCTATTTTTGGGCGGGTTAGTCTTTGCTTACATCGCTCTGATTCCGGCGGCGCTCAACTTCTTTGTTACCTATGGAGCGGATGTTGTAGAGCAGTTGTGGTCGATCGACAAATACTTTAAATTTGTGCTGCTGTTAATGTTCAGCACCGGCTTAGCTTTTCAAATCCCGATTCTCCAAGTATTGCTCGGCGTTTTGGGCATAGTTTCTTCCAACCAAATGCTCTCCGGCTGGCGGTATGTAGTCTTGGGAGCAGCAGTTTTGGGAGCGGTTTTAACGCCTTCTACTGACCCTTTAACGCAAAGTCTTTTAGGAGGTGCGGTGCTGAGCTTATATTTTGGCGGGGTTGGTTTGGTAAAGCTTTTAGGGCGCTAAAAACTCCACAGAAAGATCGCTAAACTCGCCGCAAAAAAATATAGAGACGCGATCGCCCGCGCCTCTATAATTACTAAAAGTTAAAATTCAACACCAAAGTTTTGTCAAAACTTTGACTACATTCGGAACTGTTCTACTTCGGGAGTGTAGCCGATCGGCAAAACGTAATCCAGATTCTCGTGGGGACGAGCAATTATGTGATACGATAGCAACTTTCCGCCATCGACCTTTTTAACTGATTCAATTCCAGCAGCAACGGCTGCTTGCACTTCAGAAACATCTCCTCGCACTATAATTGTCCAGTAGGCGCGGGTTATTTTCTCATAGCGAACTAAAGTAACACGGGCTGCTTTCACCATTGAGTCCGCAACTTCTACTGCAGCGGGAAATCCTAAGACTTCAACCATTCCCAGTGCAACACCCATTACAACATTCTCCTAAATTTCACAAGATATCTGACACTCATTGTATGTGAAATTGTTGACAGAAATTGGTTCCGATGATTTTGGTAAGCTAGAAGTCCGATCGCCCAAAATTTAAAAAGCCCCTAAAAAGCCCCAGAAACTGTTGCGGCATTTAAATCCCACAGTTGGGGGCGCGCAGCAAAGCCTGCCACACAAGACTTTGAATCAAAACAACTGTGCAAATTAGATGCGCCACAGTTTAGTTTCTCACCAGCAGCAAGTCGTATGACAAGCTCGCCGATCGATTTTCGGGACTGTGGGCTCAACTAATCCAGCCGCGGCGCGACACAAAACTTTAGGGAACTCTCCCAGATCCCGGCTGTGGAGTCAATCTAAAATCTAAAATCTAAAATCTAAAATCGACTGAGTGATTCAAAACTCGTCTAGCAACCACTCCGAGGCTCTTTCACCCAAATCTAGAGGAACGCTGACAGCTTTACCCAAGCGGGGGCGATCGCGAGTAGTGACGATGTATTCTCTCACCTGTTCTGTGCTCCCCCAGCCGTTGAGGTAATTGGCCACCGCATCCAAATGCTCGAAATAATCAGCCTCCGTCATCGGAAAAGATGCCTGTTCTAAATATTTCCACATAACTTGCACAAAAATCTTGCCCCGTGTTCGCCGCAATCTGATATCGTAAGACTTTCCCCATTTTTCTAGCAGTAGCTGGTGTAAATCCTTGCCCGTCATGGTTGCTCCTGAGTTAATCCATTAAACAATAAAAGACAAAGTTCAAAAAATGTAATAATACTCTAATAAAGGCTGGAAGGCGCATTCTTAAAAGGAATTTTCGCGGCCTAAAATTTGTGCGAGCAGATTAACGGCAATTATCCTCCTTCCTCTGCACGTACAGGTTCGCTAACAGCTAACAAACAAACGTAACTTAAAACCGTAAAGGCAGGTCATGGCTCAATCTTCTGCTGGAAATCCCGATGTTCCCGATATGGGGCGTCGCCAATTTATGAATTTGCTGACGTTCGGTACAGTCACAGGTGTGGCACTGGGCGCACTCTATCCCGTTGTCCAATATTTTGTTCCTCCGGCGAGTGGGGCAGTTGGCGGCGGAGTGACAGCTAAAGATGCTTTGGGTAACGACATCATCGTTAGCGAATATTTGGCTTCGCACCCTGCGGGCGATCGTACCTTAGCCCAAGGTCTCAAAGGCGACCCCACCTATGTTGTGGTGAAAGAAGACCAATCTATCGCCGACTACGGCATCAATGCAGTCTGCACTCACTTGGGTTGCGTCGTGCCTTGGAATGTTAGCGAAAACAAGTTTATCTGTCCTTGCCACGGTTCTCAATACAACAATGAGGGCAAAGTGGTGCGCGGCCCCGCGCCTTTGTCTCTGGCCCTGGCCCACGCCACTGTCGCAGATGACAAGATCGCTTTTACAACTTGGAAAGAAACAGATTTCCGCACCGGCGAAGCACCTTGGTGGTCTTAAACTATTTTGGATTTTAGATTTGAGATTTTAGATAGGGGGTGAATGGTGAAAACCACAGATAAGTGCATCCCTAAAGCAGTCTAATAATCCAAAATCCAAAATCCAAAATCCAAAATCCAAAATCCAAAATCCAAAATCCAAAATTGTCTGACCTTTGAGATTGAATACTCTAATGCCACAAACTAATTTATCTGCGATATTTCGCCGCAGTGCCAGGACGATCGCGAAAACTGCCTTAATTGCGATCGCAGCCGCAGCATTTTTCCTCACCAGCGACATCGCACTTCCCCAAGCAGCATTTGCTTACCCTTTCTGGGCTCAGCAAACAGCACCCGCTACTCCCCGCGAAGCAACAGGCCGGATCGTTTGCGCTAACTGTCACCTCGGTGCAAAACCGACTGAAGTTGAAGTACCGCAATCTGTTTTGCCAGATACGGTGTTTGAAGCTATTGTCAAAGTTCCCTACGATACTAACGTTCAACAAGTTGGCGGCGACGGCAGCAAAAGCGGCTTGAATGTAGGCGCTGTAGTGATGTTGCCCGAGGGTTTCAAAATTGCTCCCGCTGACAGAATTCCCGAAGAAATGAAGGAAAAAGTCGGCGATCTTTACTTCCAACCTTACAGCGAAACCCAAGAAAATATTGTTTTAGTGGGCCCAGTACCGGGAGAACAGTACAAAGAATTGGTATTCCCAGTTTTGTCGCCGAATCCGGAAACTGACAAGTCCGTTCACTACGGCAAATACCAAATTTATGTTGGTGGCAACCGCGGCCGCGGTCAGGTTTATCCTACTGGCGAAAAGAGCAATAATACTGTTTACAATGCTTCGGTAGCTGGTAGCGTTTCTAAGATTGCTCAACAGGAAGATGGCGGTTATCAAGTGACAATTCAACCTGCCGAAGGTGCAGCCGTTGTTGATACGATTCCCGCAGGCCCAGAACTGATTGTTTCCGAAGGACAAACAGTTGCAGCAGGCGAACTTTTGACGAACAATCCTAATGTGGGCGGCTTCGGTCAAAAAGATGTGGAGATTGTGCTGCAAAGTGCCGATCGAGTTAAAGGATTGATGGCTTTCGTGGCTTTGACCATGCTGGCTCAAATTATGCTGGTTCTCAAGAAGAAACAGGTCGAAAAAGTTCAAGCTGCTGAAATGAATTTCTAAGTGCGGCTGTAATTAGTTGGGTAAGGCGATCGGTGCACACCCAACTATTAGGTAAGTAGGGCGGGTATTCCCCGCCTTATTCTTTGATAAATAACCAGTAAAATAATGTTAATTGATGAGAAGATAGTTGAAGTAGGCCCGCTGAAATGGTTTTATCGGGAAACAAATCCGGTTAACGAAACTGCTAAACCGCCCGTACTGCTGCTGCACGGTTTGCCGTCCCAGAGTTTTACCTGGACTGTAATTATGCCGGATTTGGCTGCCCAGGGATTTAGATCGATCGCCCCAGATTGGGTGGGTTACGGGCGATCGACAAAACCAGACAAGCGCGACTTTGCCTACACTCCCGATGCTTTTGTGGACGCCCTCGCTGGTTTTATTCAAGCTATAGAATTAGACCGCTTTTCCCTCGTTGTCCAAGGATTTTTAGCTTCAGCCGGCATTCAATATGCTTTACGCAATCCCGATAAAATTGAGCGTCTAGCCATCATAAATACACCAGTGTCACCTGATATAAAATTACCTTGGAAAATGCAGCAGTTGGGACTGCCTTTTATTGGCGACATGATGACGCAAGACCCGCTTTTGGTTGACAGAACTCTCGAAGGTGGCAGCCGCCAGACAATATCAGACAAGGATTTAGATGTTTACCGCCGCCCGTTTTTGAAGAGTTCGGATGCAGGTCGATCGCTCATGAATACTGTCCGCAATATTCAATTGCCACAGTCAATGGCCGAAATTGAATCCGGCTTGAAAGGATGGACTCGACCAACTTTATTTGTCTGGGGTTTGACAGATCCCTGGCTGAGTGTTGAACCAGTTCAAAAGCTAGTCGGTTCCCTGCAAAATGCAGAGTTAGTCACACTGGAACAAGCGGGGCATTATCCTCAAGAACATTGGTCAGAAAAAGTTGGCAATGCTGTTATCACTTTTCTGCGCCGCCAGGAGGTAAAATAATATTTTGTACATAACTCTCGGTGCTAGGTCAGTGAACCAGCTCCTCGCCGAGCTGCATTCCCAGCCTCTTCCTGAGAACGAGAAATCTAAAATCTAAAATCTAAAATCGATATGACTCGTCCCCGTTCAATTTTTGCCTTGATGATGGCGTTTTTGATGGCATTTCTGGTTAGTTGCAGCAGTGTCGAAGAAGCAAAAGTTCCAACGACCTACACAGCAGCCCAGACCCAGCAAATTCAGCGCTATGTTCCTACTCTGACAGAGTTCCGATCGCGCATGGATAAACTGGGAACCTTAATTCAAAAACGGAATTGGGTTGATACCAGAACTTACATTCACGGGCCTCTAGGCGACTTGCGGAACACCATGAAAACCGTCTCTGCGAGTTTGTTGCCTAGTTCTCAACAACAAGCGGTTGATTTAACTAAAAGTTTGTTTACCGATTTGGTTAACATTGATCTTGCTGCTAAAGAGCTTGACTATGCAAAAGTCACGGCTAGCTATCAAAAAGCTGTCAATGATTTCGATACCTTCTTGCAGCTAATTCCTAAAGCTTAATAGCTTTAGGGGTTTGTAGGTTTGGCAGTTGATGGGTGTCAAATTAAGACTGAAACCCATAATAAATATCGCTTGTAGTCGAGTCTAGATTCCCCCTAACCCCCCCTTAGTAAGAGCGGGACAAGAGTATTCAAACTCCACCTTAAAAAGGGGGGCAGAGCATTCAAAGTCCCCCTTATTAAGGGGGATTTAGGGGGAGCGAGACTTCGAGACAAAGGATAAAAACAGAGGATTTTACTGTTAATTTGACACGCTTTGCGCTGAGAACCCTACAAAAAACTTCTATCAGATTTAAAATATAAAATCTAAAATATAAAATATAAAATCTAAAATTGAATGATTCGCGTTGCAATTATTGGTTGCGGTATTATTGGCGCCTCGATCGCCTTTGAACTAAGTCAATTTCCCGAACTGAAAGTTACTGTGTTCGACAAACAGCCCCCGGCACAAGCTTCTACTGGCGCGGCACTCGGTGTTTTGATGGGAGTTATCAGCCACAAAACTAAGGGTCGAAATTGGCAGTTGAGGGAAACCAGCCTTCAGCGTTACGAAACTTTGATTCCCGAATTGGAAGCAGTTACGGGGCGAAAAATTCCTTTTAACAAACAAGGAATTTTAATGCTTTGTTCCGAGGGAGAGGATTTAATTAAGTGGGAAAATTTGATAGCAACTCGCCGTTCTCAAGGTTGGCAATTGGAACTTTGGGATGTGGAACGTGTGCGCGATCGCTGCCCTCATCTCTCTTTAAACGATCGCATTATTGCTGCGATTTATTCACCTCAAGACCGGCAAGTCGATCCGACGGCGCTAACTTTGGCTTTGATTGATGCTGCTGAACGAAATGGGGTGATTTTTGAGTTTGGCGTGCCCGTTGAAGTAGCGGAGATTGCTGCTAGTTTGGAGTTCGATCGACTAATTGTGGCGGCTGGTTTGGGATCTGCTGCTGTGACTGCATCTTTAAATCAGTTGGTTGACATTCGCCCCGTGTTGGGACAAGCGCTGCATTTGCGATCGGCCAATCCTTTAGGAAACCCTGATTTTACGCCAGTTATTACTTGCGATGACGTTCACATTGTGCCTTTGGGCGATCGGGAATTTTGGGTGGGGGCGACGGTCGAGTTTTCCGAAAATGGCGGGGAAATTCAGGCGAATGCTGATATGTTGGCGCAAGTGATGGCAAGGGCGAGATCACTTTGTCCGGCCTTAGTAGAAGCTGAAATCATCAGGAAATGGTCGGGATTGCGCCCGCGGCCGGAAGGGCGGCCGGCCCCAATTATCGAGACGCTTCCAGGTAACGATCGCGTTCTCATCGCCAGCGGTCACTATCGCAACGGTGTTCTGCTGGCCCCTGCAACAGCGCGATCGATTCGAGAAATGATTTTGCAATAATTAACAAATGTTAATACAATCAAGACAGCCATTCATATCTTACATTTAAATATGTCCGACAAACCTTTAGGTAAACCGCGCTCTTTGTGGCGAGTAATTTTGCTGTCTGGAGTCAGCTTGCTGCTATATTACGGATGGTACAAATGGATTATTCAAGAAGAATTGCGTCGCTATAACGGCAGCGGTTGGTCGGGAACCCTTTGCTTGCTTCCCTTTGTTTTAGGAGTAGCCGTCCCTCAAGCTTTGCGGATATTCGACCCTGACGTTCCCGGATGGTTTGGTTGGTTTTCCTTGCTAGGTATTGCTTGGATTTACATCGTGCAGTTCAAACTTTACAAGACCGTTAACGAATTGTACCGGCAAGAAGGAATCAAAGAACCGCTAACAGTTTGGTGGATTTTTGTACCTGGTTTAAATTTAGTTGTCGGCTTGCGACAAATTCACTTTTTGAGCCAGTTTTGGGCGAGGAAACAGGGAATTGAAGTTAAGGATAACTTAGCCGAAAGCATTCCTTTCCTCTCAGCTAACGCCTAAATAGGGCTTGCTGAATAAGTCCAAAAAACTCAAAAAAGTTCGAGCGCGCTATTGCCCGCCCACGCTCAACATAA
>NZ_JAUBQE010000079.1:0-21073 GCF_036701115.1 Microcoleus sp. Pol1C5
AGCTTTGAATTAGGAAAGCGGGATATATGCGATCGCTTTACTATCCCCGACCAACTCTATGGTCGAGAAAAAGAAGTTAATTACCTATTAGCTGCCTTTGAGCGAATCAGCACAGGTAGCACCGAAATGATGCTAGTAGCAGGTTTTTCAGGAATTGGAAAAACCGCAGTTATCAACGAAGTTCATAAACCCATTGTCCGTCAGCGTGGTTATTTTATTAAAGGAAAATATGACCAATTTCATCGCAACATTCCCTTCAGCGCCTTTGTGCAAGCATTCCGGGATTTAATGGGGCAATTGCTATCAGAATCGGATACCCAATTGCAAAGATGGAAAACCCAGGTTTTAGCAGCAGTGGGAGACAACGGACAAGTCTTGATTGATGTGATTCCTGAGTTAGAAGGAATAATTGGCGCTCAACCTCCTGCAACAGAATTGTCAGGAAGTGCCGCCCAAAATCGCTTTAATCTGCTCATGCAAAAATTTATGCAAGTTTTTACAAGCAAAGAACATCCTTTAGTGATGTTTTTGGATGACTTGCAATGGGCGGATTCAGCCTCCCTAAATTTGCTACAACTATTGATGAGGGATACAGGATATTTATTAGTATTGGGGGCCTATCGAGATAATGAAGTTTCGCCTGTGCATCCATTTATCTTAACAGTGGATGAGATAGTTAAAACAGGGGCAACAGTGAAGAGGATTACTTTGCCAGCGTTAAGCGAACCAGATATGAATTTGTTGGTGGCAGATACGCTAAACTGCAAGTCATCCCTGGCCCAACCTTTGACAAAATTAGTGTATCAAAAAACTCAGGGAAATCCTTTCTTTGCTACTCAGTTTCTCAAGGCATTACATGACGATAAGCTAATTAGCTTTAATTGGGAGATTCGGCATTGGCAGTGCGATCTTGCTGGGGTCAAAGCCTTAGCGATCACTGATGATGTCGTTGAATTCATGGCTTTGCAATTGCAGAAGTTGCCGCCAGAAACTCAGGATGTTATCAAATTAGCTGCTTGTATTGGAGCGCAGTTTGATTTGAATACGTTAGTAATTGTCAGTGAGCAATCTGCGGGAATGACGGCTACGGCTTTATGGAAAGTAATGCAGGAAGGTTTGGTGATTCCCACGACCAAAATTTATAAGTTCTTTACCCAATCGAATAGTGATGAAGTTTTCAAGGCTTCAGCTAATCCCACTTATCGATTTTTACACGATCGCGTCCAACAAGCTGCCTATTCTCTGATTCCCGATGAGCAAAAAACAGCAACTCACCTCAAAATAGGACAATTAATTCTACAAAATTCCTCAGAGATAGACCCCGAGGAAAAAGTGTTTGATATTGTCGGGCATTTTAATTTAGGAATTGAGTTAATTACTCAACCGAGCGAACGAGAAGCATTAGCTCAACTGAATTTGAAAGCTGGAGTTAAGGCGAGAAAGTCTACAGCTTACGCCGCAGCAAGGATTTATTTACAAATAGGAATTGAGTTACTTACAAGCAAGTGCTGGGTTCATCAGTATGAATTGACTCTAAATCTCTATGTAGCTGCTGCCGAAGTTGTCTATTTGAATCATGACTTTGATGGAATGGAACAGATGGCCACACTGGTGTTGCAATCAGCTCAGACAATTTTAGACAAAGTTAAAATTTACGAAATTTTAATCGTCGCCCAGACAGCCCAAGGCAAGACGTTAGAAGCGATCGCGGTAGGGAGAGATGCACTCTTACAATTGGGTGTTAAACTCCCCACCGAAACTGATGAAACCCAAATTGGCAAAGCACTACAAACCCTTGGCAGCCAACAAGGTGGCAAACTGATTGAAGAACTGGTTGACTTACCTGTGATGACAAATCCACAGACTCAGGCAGCAATACAACTATTGGGAGCTTTATTTCCGCCCGTTTTTCTGGGAATGCCGGGATTGCTACCCATTCTTAGCTCCATGATGGTGAGTTTATCCATCGACTTTGGGAATGCACCCGCATCGACGGTGGGGTATGCAATTCACGGAATGGTCTTGTGCGCCTTTTTGGAAGAGGTGGAAACAGGCTATAGCTTTGGTAAATTGGCGATGAATTTGCTCGATCGGTTCAATATCCCCGAACTCAAAGCCACAATTCCAGCTTTTTTTGGGAGCTTTATTCAGCATCGCCAAGAAGCTATAAGGGCAACGATACCGACGCTGAAAGGTAGCTATACGGCTGCTATGGAAACAGGAAATTTTTTACAATCTGCCTATAGCATACTCCTCTACCTGGAATCCAACTTTTTTAGTGGGGTGGAACTTGACACTTGGGAGACCGAAATAGCAAGTTATAGTGCTGCGATGACACAGGCAAAACAATATTCGGCTCAGGCGTATTTTGATATTATTCAGCAGACTGTGAATAACTTTAGGATAGTCTGTATTCCGTCTGATTGCTTAATCGGCTCTGCCTACGATGAAACGGTGATGCTTCCTCAGCATCATCAGAATAATGAACTTACGGCGATCGCCAAGGTCTATGTTTACAAACTTTTACTTGCCTACTGTTATGGAAACAATACGTCTGCCCTAGGCTACATTGCCCAAGCCAAGCCGTATTTGATGGCAATATCGGGATTGATTCATGTGCCCATTTTCCATTTCTATGCAGCCTTGACGTACTTGGCAATCTTCCCCACCAAGCCAGAGCAGGAGCAATCCGAAATACTCGCCATGGTGGAAACTCATCAAAATATTCTACAACAGCGGGCGCAAAATGCTCCCATGAATCATCTGCATAAGTGGTATTTGGTTGAAGCAGAAAAGCATCGAGTTTTGGGTAATAAATCTGAGGCGATTGAACACTATGACCTGGCTATATCCCTCGCTAAGAAAAATCAATTTCTTAACGAAGAAGCATTAGCTAATGAACTGGCAGTAAAATTTTATCTAGAATGGGGTCAAGAAAAATTTGCCAAAATTTATGCACTGGAGGCTTACTATGCCTACAGTCGTTGGGGAGCCAAAGCTAAAGCTATTGATTTAGAACAACGTTATCCTCAACTCCTGCTTCCTATTCTTCAACAAGCTAGCTCCTATGCTTCCTTCAAGGAAACTATTACGCGGGAAACGATCGCTTCTAGGAGCTCTTCTAGTAGCAACTCTGAATTTCTAGATTTGTCTACTCTGATCAAAGCCTCTCAAGCCATTTCAGGGGAGATTGAACTAGATAAACTCCTGACTACTCTTTTAAAAATAGTGATTACAAATGCTGGGGCAAACCGGTGTGTATTATTGCTTAAACAAGATATTGAGTTACAGGTAGTAGCCCTTGTCGTAGAGGGGCAGGAACCCCAACTATTACCATCAATACCACTAGAATTAAGTCAGGATGTAGCGATTAGTTTGGTGAATACTGTCAAGCGGAGTTTGAAACCGCTGGTACTTGCCGATGCGAGAGTAAATCCTCAGTTTGCTGGAGATAGTTACATTGAACAGCACCAGCCAAAAAGCGTTCTGTGTAGTCCAATCCTTAATCAAGGCAAGTTGATTGGAATTTTATATCTGGAAAATAACTTGACGGTGGGGGCATTTACGAGCGATCGCGTTGAAGTGCTGAATCTAATTTGCTCTCAAGCTGCCATTTCTTTGGAAAATGCCCGTCTTTATCAAGAATCCCAACAAGCCCTTACAGACCTCAAACAGGCACAACTAAAAATAGTCCAAAGTGAAAAAATGTCGGCATTGGGCAATTTAGTAGCTGGGGTCGCTCACGAAATCAACAACCCTGTAGGCTTCCTTGCTGGCAACATTACCCCTGCTTTAGATTACATTAATGATTTGTTTGGATTGCTGGATCTATTTGGGCAAGAATATCCTAATTACACTGCGGCAATTCAAGAGGAAATTGAAGCGATAGACCTCGATTATATCCGGGAAGACTTACCAAAGTTAGTGGGTTCCATGAGCGAAGGAGTCAAGCGAATCAAAAGCATCAGCACCAGTCTTCGCATCTTTTCCCGTGCCGATAGCGATCGCCCCGTCCCCTCCAATATCCACGAAGGCCTCGAAAGCACCTTGATGATCCTCAAACATCGCCTCAAAGCTTCGGACACACGCCCAGAGATTCAAGTCATCAAGAAATACGGTGATTTGCCGAAAGTAGAGTGCTATGCAGGTCAGCTAAATCAAGTTTTTATGAATCTGTTGAGTAATGCGATCGATGCCCTGGATGAATCAAATACTGGACGGAGCTTTGCAGAGATTAAAGCGACTCCTAATAAAATTATTATCGAAACCAAATTATCGGGCGATCGGCAGCAAGTTGTGATTCGCATCAAAGACAATGGGGTTGGCATTAATGAGTCGGTGCGAGACAAGATTTTTGATGATTTATTTACGACGAAGGAAGTCGGTAAAGGCACAGGGTTGGGGTTGGCGATCGCACGGCAGATTGTTGTTGAGAAACACTCTGGTATTTTAGAAGTAAATTCAGCGTTAGGTCAAGGTGCAGAGTTTTTGATTACAATTCCCGTCAAGACAATAGAATCAAGATAGTTGTGATGCAGCAATGAATGACATCCTCCTGTGGTTCGTCCGCAGATCTCGTGCTGGGAAAGGTTGATATTAGAACAATATAGACCATTAGCCAATAAAGTTAAAAACATTAGTATCAATTGGGGATTTTTCCCGATCTGGTTGATAAACTATACCCTAGAGTTATAGTTGAGCAATTTTTTTGAGGACTGAAAAATGGATGTCATCATTCCCCTAGCTGGATATCGGCTCGCAGAAAAAATCTATGCAGGCTCTCGCACCCTCGTTTATCGGGGTGTTCGAGAGAGCGATCGCACTCCTGTTGTCATCAAACTACTACGAAACGAATACCCGAATTTCAACGAACTTGTCGGGTTTCGCAATCAGTACACCATTGCTAAAAATCTTAATTTTCCTAGCATTATCCACCCCTTGACTCTAGAAGTCAACCACAATAGCTATGCCTTAGTCATGGAGGATTTTGGAGGAGTCTCTCTCTCTACTTATCTCAGGGTTGCTAACGCTCAAAACCCTGCTAAATCTTTATCTTTAACAGAATTTCTCAATCTGGCTCTACAACTCACAAACATTCTCCACTATCTCTACCAAAACCGAGTCATTCACAAAGATATCAAACCCGCCAATATTTTAATTAATCCCGAAACCAAACAAATTAAACTAATTGACTTTAGTATCGCATCTCTCCTACCACGAGAAACCCAAGAAATTAAAAATCCCAATGTCTTAGAAGGAACATTAGCCTATCTTTCTCCCGAACAAACCGGACGGATGAATCGAGGCATTGACTATCGTAGTGACTTTTATTCCCTGGGTGTGACCTTTTATGAATTGTTGACAGGATCGTTACCATTTGTCTCAGAAGATGCGATGGAATTAGTGCATTGTCATCTCGCGAAACAGGCGATACCCCTCCATCAACTTTATCCAGAAATCCCCCTGGTTTTATCTGAAATTGTTAGTAAGTTGATGGCAAAAAATGCCGAAAACCGCTATCAAAGTGCATTAGGACTGAAATATGATTTAGAGAAATGTTTAACTCAAGTTCAAGAAACTGGTCAGATTGAATCTTTTGAACTGGGAGACGGAGATATCAGCGGTCGCTTTACTATCCCCGAAAAACTCTACGGTAGAGAAAAAGAAGTTACTGAATTATTAGCTGCCTTTGAACGAGTCAGCGCAGGTAACACAGAAATGATGCTAGTGGCAGGTTTTTCTGGAATCGGTAAAACTGCCGTTGTCAATGAAGTTCATAAACCGATTGTCCGTCAGCGCGGTTATTTTATCAAAGGCAAATATGACCAATTTCAGCGGAATATTCCCCTCAGTGCCTTTGTGCAAGCTTTCCGTGACTTAATGGGGCAATTGATCTCCGAATTGGATACACAACTGCAAACATGGAAAACCCGGATTTTAGCAGCAGTGGGAGATAACGGACAAGTTTTGATTGACGTAATTCCTGAATTGGAAAACATCATCGGTAAACAGTCACCAGCAGCAGAACTATCAGGAAGTGCAGCCCAAAATCGCTTTAATATGCTGATGCAGAAATTTGTGCAAGTTTTTACAAGTAAAGAACATCCTTTAGTGATGTTTTTAGATGACTTGCAATGGGCGGATTCAGCATCCCTGAAGTTGCTACAATTATTGATGGAAGATACGGGATATTTATTGGTATTAGGTGCTTATCGGGATAATGAAGTTTCCCCTGTACATCCATTGCTATTCACAGTGGATGAAATTGTCAAAACAGGGGCCAGGGTAAATACAATTACTTTATCACAGTTAAGCGAACCCGATCTGAATCGGTTGGTAGCAGATACACTAAATTGCGAGTTATCTATTGCGGAACCTTTAACAAAATTAGTGGCTCAAAAAACGAAAGGAAATCCTTTCTTTGCTACCCAGTTTCTCAAGGCATTACATGACGATAAGTTGATTAGCTTTGATTGGAATATCCAGCATTGGCAGTGCGATCTTGCTCAAGTCAAAGCTTTAGCAATTACTGATGATGTGGTAAAATTTATGGCTATGCAATTGCAGAAATTGCGGACAGAGACTCAGGATATACTTAAACTAGCTGCTTGTATTGGGGCGCAGTTTGATTTGAATACCTTGGTAATTATCAGCGCTCAATCTATGGAAACGACGGCGAAGGCTTTATGGAAAGCATTACAAGAAGGTTTGGTGATTCCCACAACTAAAATTTATAAATTCTTTACCCAATTGGATAGTGAAGAAATTTTCCAAGCCTCAGCCAATCCGACATATCGGTTTTTGCACGATCGTGTCCAACAAGCTGCTTATTTTCTAATTCCTGCGGAACATAGAGAAGCAACCCACCTCAAGATCGGACAACTCCTATTGAGAAACTTTACGGCAGCAGAAAGAAACAACCAAATATTTGAAATTGTAAATCAACTGAATATGGGAAGTGGGTTGATCGACCAGCAATCTGAGCGATATGAAGTCGCCCAGTTAAATTTACTGGCCGGACAGAAAGCCAAGCTATCTACTGCCTATGTTGCTGCATTAAACTATCTAACTACAGGCATTAAACAGTTGACGACTGATAGTTGGTCAACTCAATATAACCTATCGCTAGAGTTGTATGGAAAAGCAGCGGAGGCAGCATATCTTAGTAGCAATTTTGGGCAGATCCAGGAGTTGATTGAAGTCGTCTTACATCAATCTAAAACCTTATTAGACAAAATCAATGTCTACAATACCAAAATGCAGGCTTGTATGGCTCAAAATCAGTTGCTAGAAGCCATACAAACGGGATTGCACGTTTTGCAATTGTTGGGGTTAAAGTTTCCTGAAAATCCCCAACAGTCTGATGTCCAAGCCAAACTAGAAGCAACTCTGTCTGCTTTGGCGGGCAGGTCTCCCATAGACTTGATTATATTGCCAGAAATGACCGATCCGTTCAAACAGGCGGCCATGCAGATTCTTGGCAGTTTGGCTCCCTGTGCTTACCAGGCTGCACCGTTGTTGCTGCCATTAGTCGTGTCAGAACAGGTTAACTTATCAATTCAATATGGCAATACCGGGCTCTCAGCTCCTAGTTACGGCTACTTTGGCCTAATTCTTTGTGGCGTTATGGTAGACATTGAGACAGGCTATCAATTCGGTCAACTTGCTTTAAGCTTGCTCAATAAACTTAATGCTAAAGATATTCAAGCCAGAACGATCTTTGTAGTAAATGCAAATATTCGGCATTGGCGGGAACCCCTTCAAAAAACCTTGGAACCATTGCAATCAGCTTATGCAATTGGGTTGGAAACAGGAGATTTAGAATTTGCCGCATTGTCTACATACATCTACGTTTATCATGCCTATCTGGCAGGAAATGAGCTGTCAGTAATGGAAAGGGAAATTACTAGCTACAACCAAGCATTAGCTCAAGTCAAACAGATCAATTCGCTAAATTTTAATCAGATTTTGCATCAAGCCATTTTAAATTTGACTCAGCAGGTCGAACAGCAAACCAAGTTGAGTGGTAATATCTATGACGAGCAGGTGATGCTGCCACTACACCAACAAGCCAATGATGCAACTGCTATTTTCTACGTTTACTTTAATAAACTAATTCTCTGCTACTTGTTTGAGCAGTTTTTTGAAGCAGTTGAGAATGCAGCAGCAGCCAAAGCATATTTAAGAGGTGTGACAGCGAATTTTGTAGTGGGGGTATTTTATTTTTACGATTCCCTCACCCAACTAGCCATATTAGAAGACGCATTGGAATCTGAAAGCAGCAGAATTCTTGAAAATATTCGAGCTAACGTAGAAAAAATACAGGACTGGGCACATTATGCGCCTACAAATCATCAACATAAGCTCGATCTGATCTACGCAGAACAATATCGCGTTTTAGGCAATAAAGCCGAGGCAATTGACTGTTATGACCGTGCCATTGCGGCAGCCAAAGAAAACGAATATATCCAAGAAGAAGCCTTAGCTAATGAACTAGCAGCTAAATTTTACCTGGATTGGGGAAAAGAAAAAATTGCCGCTGGATATATGCAAGAAGCCTACTATTGCTATGCCCGATGGGGCGCTAAAGCCAAAGTCGCCGACTTGGAAACCCGCTATCCCCAACTCATGGCCCCCATCCTCCAGCAAACCCGTTCTCCTTTCTTCCCTCACGAAACTATCTTCTCATTGGGAAGTGTTACCTCCACCAGTTCCCCCACTTCTAGCAGTAGCAGCATCTCTGTGGCTTTAGATTTAGCGGCCATTCTCAAAGCTTCCCAAACCCTTTCTGGGGAAATCGAACTCGAAAAACTACTTTCAAAGTTGCTAGATATCGTCATTGAAAATGCGGGAGCAGATCGGTGTGTGTTCATGCTTTTAGAGTCAGGTCGTTTACTGATTCAGGCGTTAGCGCGGCTTTCCCAGAGCGGTGGAAATAGCCAGACTACCCAAGTCGAATTTTACCCGATGTTGCTCAATCCACAACCTATTGAAAACTCTATTGATGTGCCAGTTAGCTTAATTAATACTGTTAAACGCAGCTTACAACCTGTGGTGATTATTGATGCAACGGTGCATCCTAAATTGAGCAACGATCCGTATATTCAGCAACAGCAACCCAAGAGTATCTTGTGTAGCCCGATTTTGCATCAAGGTAAGTTGCTAGGCATTTTGTATTTAGAAAATAATCTAGCAACGGGAGCATTTACCAGCGATCGCGTGGAACTGCTCAACTTACTTTGCACTCAGGTCGCAATTTCTTTACAAAACGCTCGACTTTATGCCAGAGAACAGGAAAAATCACAAGATTTAGAACAAGCGCTAACTAATCTGCAAAACGCCCAAATCCAACTTATCCAAGGTGAAAAAATGTCAGCCTTGGGTAACTTAGTCGCTGGTGTCGCTCATGAAATTAACAACCCTGTCGGCTTCCTGACTGGCAACATTACCCCAGCCTTAGATTACATTAACGATTTGTTTGGATTGATCGATCTAGTGCAAAAAAAATATCCCCAACTAGAGCCAGAGATTCAAGAAGAAATCCAAACCATTGAGCTGGACTACATCCGGGAAGACTTACCCAAGTTAATTGAATCGATGCAAGAAGGCGTGAAGCGAATTCAAGACATTAGCATTAGTTTGCGGACATTCTCCCGTGCGGATAGCGATCGCCCCGTAGCCTGTAATATTCACGATGGCATTGATAGCACAATTATGATCCTTAAACATCGTCTGAAAGCCAACGACACTCACCCCGAAATCCAAGTTATTAAGGACTATGGCGCTCTCCCAAAAATCGAATGCTATGCCGGACAATTAAATCAGGTATTTATGAATATTTTGGGGAATGCGATCGATGCTTTGGATGAATCAAATATTGGACGTAGCTATGCAGAAATTAAAGCCAATCCCAATCAAATTATTGTGAAGACGGAGTTATCTACCGACCAAAAACACGTAATAATTCGGATTAAAGACAATGCTATTGGCATGACTGAAGCAGTTCGGGAAAAGGTTTTTGATAATTTATTTACAACAAAAGCGGTTGGGAAAGGAACGGGATTGGGATTGGCGATCGCGCGTCAAATTGTAGAAGAAAAACACTCAGGTATTTTAGAAGTAAATTCAACGTTAGGTCAAGGTGCAGAGTTTGTAATTACAATTCCCATCAATGCAATAGAATCAAGATAGTTGTGATACGGCAATGGATGACATTTTCCTTTAGTTTCTCGGCAGAGATAGTGCTGGGAAAGGTTGAGATTAGCGGCAATACAGACCTCAAGCCAATAAAGTTAAAAACATTAGTATCAATTGGGATGTTTCCCGATCTGGTTGATAAGCTATAACTATAAGGTGTAGCCACCGAAATTTTTTGAGGACGGGAAAATGGATGTCATCACTCACCTACCTGGGTATCAGATTGCAGAACAAATCTATGCAGGCTCTCGCACCCTCGTTTATCGGGGTGTTCGAGAGAGCGATCGCACTCCTGTCGTCATCAAACTACTGCGAAACGAATACCCCAATTTCAGCGAACTTGTCGGGTTTCGCAATCAATATACCATTGCCAAAAATCTTAACTTCCCCAGTATTGTTAAACCTCTGACTCTAGAAGTCTATCACAATAGCTATGCCTTAGTCATGGAGGACTTTGGCGGAGTATCCCTATCTAATTATCTAAAGATAGCAACTGATAAAAACCGACCTGCTAAATCTTTATCTTTAACAGAATTTCTCAATTTGGCCCTGCAACTAACAGACATTCTCCACTATCTCTACCAAAACCGAGTCATTCACAAAGATATTAAACCCGCTAATATTCTGATTAATCCCGACACTAAACAAATAAAACTAATTGATTTCAGTATTGCATCTCTGCTACCACGAGAAACTCAAGAAATTCAGAATCCACACGTCCTTGAAGGGACATTAGCCTATCTCTCTCCCGAACAAACCGGACGAATGAATCGGGGTATTGACTATCGTAGCGACTTTTATGCCCTCGGTGTCACTTTTTATGAATTATTGATAGGACATTTACCATTTATCTCTGATGACCCGATGGAACTGGTGCATTGCCATCTCGCCAAAGAGTCAATACCGATACATCAAATTCATCCAAAAATCCCCATAGTTTTATCGCATATAGTCAGTAAATTGATGGCCAAAAATGCTGAAAACCGCTATCAAAATGCATTAGGATTAAAACATGATTTAGAAATTTGTTTAGCTCACTTAGAAAAAACTGGTAACATTGAGGCTTTTGATTTAGGACAGGAAGATATTACAGACAGGTTCCTGATACCAGAAAAACTGTACGGTAGAGAAAAAGAAGTCGATCGTCTATTAGCTGCCTTTGAAAGAGTCAGCACAGGCAGTACAGAAATGATGCTAGTAGCAGGTTTTTCTGGAATTGGTAAAACCGCAATCGTGAATGAAGTTCACAAGCCAATTGTCCGACAACGTGGCTATTTCATCAAAGGCAAATACGACCAGTTCCAGCGCAATATTCCTTTAAACGCATTTGTGCTAGCCTTCAGGGATTTAATGGGGCAATTAATATCAGAATTAGATGCTCAGTTACAAATATGGAAAAGCAAAATTTTGACAGCAGTTGGCGACAATGGACAAGTCTTGATTGATGTAATTCCTGAGCTAGAACGCATCATTGGTAAACAGCAAATAGCACCAGAACTATCGGGAAGTGCCGCCCAAAATCGCTTTAATCTGCTGATGCAGAAATTTGTGCAAGTATTTACGCAAGCTGAGCATCCTTTAGTAATGTTTTTAGATGATTTGCAGTGGGCAGATTCGGCATCCTTGAAATTGTTGCAACTGTTGATGGAAGATACGGGACATTTATTGGTGTTAGGTGCTTATCGAGATAATGAAGTGTCTCCTACTCATCCATTTATTTTGACGGTGGATGAGATTATTAAATCTGGGGCAACGGTGAATACAATTACTTTGGCTCCTTTGCAAAAAGATGACATTAATCAATTGATTTCAGATACTCTTAGTTGCGGATCAGAGATTGGCAAACCTCTGAAAAAACTGGTGTATCAAAAAACTCAAGGTAATCCCTTTTTTGCTACGCAATTCCTGAAGGCTTTACATGACGATGGGCTGATTACTTTTGAGCCCCCTGTGTCCCCCACCCCCCTTTTATCCCCCCTTACCAAGGCGGGACAGACGGGGGTACAAGGGGGGTGGCAGTGCGATATTGCTCAAGTGAAAGCCTTGGCAATTACTGATGATGTGGTAGAGTTTATGGCACTGCAATTGCAGAAAATGCCGTTTCCTACTCAGGAAATGCTTAAATTAGCCGCTTGTATTGGGTCGCAGTTTGATTTAGCTACTTTGGCAATCGTCAGTGAAAAGTCGGCGGAAGTTGCGGCTACTGCTTTATGGAAATCTTTGCAAGAAGGTTTGATTATTCCGACTACGGAAGCTTATAAGTTCTTTACTCAATCTGATAATGAGTCTGTTTCTAGTGCAGCGGCTAATCCGACTTATCGGTTTTTGCACGATCGCGTCCAGCAAGCTGCCTATTCTCTGATTCCAAACGAGCGCAAGCAAGCAACACATCTACAGATCGGTCAACTACTTTTAAGAAATACTGTTTTGGCAGAGCGTGAGGAAATCTTATTCGAGATTGCCAATCAACTAAATCGCGGTCGCTACTTATTAAACGATCCAGAAGAAAAGGAAAGATTGAGCCAATTAAACTTATTGGCAGGACGAAAAGCTAAAACTTCTACGGCATATACTGTTGCCTGTGAGTATATAACTACTGGCATGGAATTATTGAGAGAAGACTGTTGGAATATTCAATATGAATTATGCTTTGCGCTCCACAAAGAACGGGTTGAACTTGAATATTTGAATGGCAATATTGAAGCATCACAAATCTGGATCGATCGCACTCTAGAACGGACAAAAACTGCCCTAGAAAAGGCAGAGATTTACAACTTGGCAATTATTCAATATACCCTACGAGCTGACTATCCAGAAGCTATTGCTGCGGGGATTAAAGCTTTATCTTTGTTTGGTATTGATATTACCGATGAGGATTTTGAGGTGGTACGCGATCGCGAAATTGCGACTGCTCAAGCCATCTTAGAAAGCCAAGGGATTGCTTCTCTCAGTGATTTACCCATGATGACCGATCCTGAGAAAAAAATGGCTACAAAGTTAGCTATTGCTATGGGCCCGCCCACCTATCGATCGCATCAGCGTCTGTGGTCAGTCATTTGTGCCAAGGCTGTTAATTTGTGTTTGGAGTATGGTAATACGCTTGAAATAGGCTATATTTACCCAGCCTACGGTGGCTTACGTGGTTATGCTTTAAATAACTATCAAAATACAGGTGAGTTAATCGATTTAACGCTGCAATTAATGCCCAAGTTTAATAACAGTTCGGCTGAAAGTGTAGCTTATTTAATGATTGGTAGTTCTCTCCGTCATTGGTCTCACCCTCTTAAGTTAGCCAGCCAAGATTACCAAAAGTCCTATCAAATTGGTTGGGAATCAAGCAATTTACAATATGCTGCTTATGCTTTTGGACACAATATGTACTGTCGTTTTTACCAGGGAGTAGAACTGAATGAATTAGAGGCAGAAATTAATCAAGCGCTGGCTTTTGCTCAACAGCAAAAAAATCAATGGTCTATCGATCTACTAACTGGTGGCCAAATGCTTGTAGCCAAGTTGATAGGAACAAAAACTTGGTCAAAAAGTATAGAAAATGAGTATCTCCAACGCTGCCAAAAACATAAAAACTGGCAAGTTATCTGTATTTATAATATTCTTAAAAGCCAAATCCTCTACCTCTGCGATTGCCCAGAGTCAGCTTTAGAATCTGCCGAAAAAGCTGAAGCTGAGATTGTTAATGTTGCTCCCCAAGGCTTACTTCCCTATGCCAGACATCGCTTTATCTATGCTCTATTGTTATGCCAACGTTACGATCGAATACCACAGGCGAAACAATCCGAGCTGTGGCAAAAGTTGATAGAGTATAAACAGCAATTAGCTGTTTGGGCGCAAAACTGCTCGGAGAATTTTAGCGCTGCCTCCGAGCTAATTTCAGCAGAAATGGCGCGTATTTCTGGAGATAAGTTATCGGCAACTGAACTGTACGATCGCGCCATTTCCCTCGCAAAAGAGCATCAATTTCTCAACGAAGAAGCACTAGCTAATGAACTTGCAGCCAAATTCTATCTTAATTGGGATAAAGAAAAAGTCGCTCAAGCCTACATGATTGAGGCTTATTACTGTTATGCCCGATGGGGAGCCCAAGCCAAAGTTGCCGATTTAGAACAACGTTATCCTCAACTTCTCGATCCTCTCCTTCAGCCACCCCAATGGTCTACCTCTTTTAAGGAAACTCTTACCCTGGAAACGATGGCTTATAACCGCTCTTCTAGCACAGCCTCGGAAGTTCTAGATTTGGCAACTCTGCTCAAGGCATCTCAAGCGATTTCAGGGGCAATTGAACTAGATAAACTCTTGACTACTCTGTTACAAATAGTGATGACAAATGCTGGGGCAAGTAAGTGTGCCTTACTGCTAAAAAAAGATATTGAGTTACAGGTAGCAGCCTTTGTAGAAGAGGGACAAGAACCGCAGCTATTACCACCGATGCCTCTAGAATCAAGTCAGAATGTGGCGATCGCTTTGGTGAATACTGTTAAGCGGAGTTTGAGACCTCTGGTACTGGTTGATGCTAGGTTATGTACTGAGTTTTCTGGAGATAATTACATTGAAAAACACCAGCCTAAAAGTGTGCTTTGTAGTCCCATTCTAAATCAAGGTAAGTTGATTGGGATTTTATATTTAGAAAATAATCTGACAATTGGAGCATTTACAAGCGATCGCGTCGAACTGCTCAATCTGCTCTGCTCCCAAGCAGCAATTTCCCTCGAAAATGCCCGCCTCTATCAACAGTCACAACAAGCTTTGACAGAACTCCGTGCCAGCGAAGCCCGCTTCCATAAGATGGCTGACAATATTCCAGGGATGGTCTTTCAATTACAGTTGGCTGCCGATGGTGCTAAGTCTATAACCTACGCAAGTTCTGGTTGCATCGATCTGTATGAAGCTGAGCCAGAAATGGTGAGGGCAGGAATCATCAATGTCTTCGATGCAGTTTATGCCGGCGATCGCGCTGATGTTGAACAAGCAATTACCAAATCTGCCCAAACCCTGACCCCATTTAATCATGAATGGCGCAGTGTCACCCCGTCCGGCACGATAAAATGGGTGCAAGTGATATCCCAACCAGAACGACGAGGCGATGGGTCAACTGTATGGGATGGTGTTGTCTTTGATGTGAGCGATCGTAAACGCAGCGAAGCTGAATATAAAGCTGCGGAAGCAGCCCTGCAAATTTCCGAACAGAACCTCCGCACTATCTTCAATAACGTTAGTAGTGCCATCATAATTCACGATCTGGATGGCAAGGTGCTCGATGTTAATAACCGAGTGCTAGAAATGTTTGATGTGGAGCGAGAGCAAGCGCTGCAATGCTCGATCTTGGATGACTATTCTACACCGGATAATCCGTTCCATCTAGTAGAAGACTGGTGGAGAAGGGTATTAGCCGGGGAAACGATTCAATTTGAGTGGAATGTCAGAAAAATTGATTCTAATACAGTCTTTGAGGTCTATGTCACCCTCAACCGCATTATCGTCGATGCCAAAGCAGTGATTCTTGGTAATATCCTGGATATTAGCGATCGCAAACGCGCCGAAAATGAACGTCAACAAAAGTCAGAAGCTTTAGAAAAGACTTTACGAGAACTTCAACAAGCTCAAATCCAACTTATCCAAGGTGAAAAAATGTCAGCTTTGGGTAACTTAGTCGCTGGTGTCGCTCATGAAATTAACAACCCTGTCGGCTTCCTGACTGGCAACATTACCCCAGCCTTAGATTACATTAACGATTTGTTTGGATTGATCGATCTAGTGCAACAAAAATATCCCCAACTAGAGCCAGAGATTGAAAAAGAAATCGAAACCATTGAGCTTGACTACATCCGGGAAGACTTACCCAAGTTAATTGAATCGATGCAAGAAGGCGTGAAGCGAATTCAAGACATTAGTATTAGTCTGCGGACATTCTCGCGTGCGGATAGCGATCGCCCTGTAGCCTGTAATATTCACGATGGCATTGATAGCACAATTATGATCCTTAAACATCGTCTGAAAGCCAACGACACTCGCCCCGAAATCCAAGTCATTAAGGACTATGGCAATATCCCAAAAATCGAATGCTATGCCGGACAATTAAATCAGGTATTTATGAATATTTTGGGGAATGCAATCGATGCTTTGAATGAATTAAATATTGGACGGAGTTATGCCGAAATTAAAGCCAATCCCAATCAAATTATCGTCAAGACAGAATTATCGGGCGATAGAAAACAGGTAGTAATTCGCATTAAAGACAATGGTATTGGCATGAGTGAAACGGTGCGGGAGAAAGTTTTTGATAATTTATTTACTACTAAGAGTGTAGGGAAAGGAACAGGATTAGGCTTAGCGATCGCGCGTCAAATTGTAGTAGAAAAACATCACGGACAAATTAAAGTTGATTCTGTCCCTAGCGAGGGGAGTGTGTTTTCGATCACTATCCCTGTCATCTAAGGGAATATAATAGAATTCAATATTATATCAACCCATTTGAAATACTACCCAATTAACGATTGCAAAACATGAGGCTGGCTCACGTTATTTGGGTAAATTTCCAAGTGAACCATTATCTAGGTATAACATGAATCCAAATAAAACCATACCTTTAAGACTTGTGCTAGTAGTTCCGTTTGTATTGCAAGTCTTTGCCACCGTCGGACTGACTGGCTATCTGTCCCTGCGAAATGGACAGATAGCCGTCAATGATGTTTCTAGTCAGTTGCGTGAAGAGATCGGCGATCGCATTAACCAGCAAGTCCTGAACTATTTGGAAAGACCTTATATTGCTGGACAAGCGATCGTCGCGGCTGCTCAAGAGGGGCAGTTAGATTTAACAGATGTCACCAAACTAGAACGGACTTTCTGGCAGTTAGTTAGCCAAGGTACGATCGAATATATGCAAATTGGCGTGGCTGACGGTACGGGTATCACCGTAGACTATACACCCGATGAGGGCATCAATTCTCGTGTCGGGAGCAAAGAGATTTTTCCGCAGCGCGAAATCTACAGGCTGGACGATCGAGGTCAACGGATCGCCTTGATAGAAACTCAAGCAAATTTTGACCCCCGAACTCGACCCTGGTATAAAACTGCACAGAAAGCTAGAAAACCAGTCTGGACATCTCAGCCCTACTTAAGTTACTCGCTTAAATTGGTGACAATTTCTCTATCTCAGCCAATCTATGACAACAATCGAGTATTGTTGGGAATTCAAAACAGTAACTTTCGGATTAGCAAGATTCATACCTTTCTCAGTCAGCTAAAGGTGGGTCAAACAGGACAAACCTTTATCATCGATCGATCGGGCAACTTGATTGCCAGTTCAACGATCGAAAATCCTTACATTATTGATCTTAAAAAAAAGGATTTGCAACAAATTCCTGCCGTCAAGTCTGAAAGTTCTGTAATTAGTGCCACAGCGCAAGCAATCCTCGATCGATTTGGTAACTTTAACGCCATTACACAGAGTCAACAGCTTGATTTTTGGCTGGCAAATCAGCATCAGTTAGTTCAAGTTTCAGCCATTCGAGACGAACGAGGTATCGATTGGCTCAGCGTCATTGTTGTGCCCGAATCAGATTTCATGGCACAAATTGATGCCAACACCCGCACCACTATTCTGCTCTGTTTGGCGGCGTTGGGTTTGGCAACTATTCTAGGCATCTATACTTCTCGCTGGATTACCAGTCCGATTCTGAAATTACAAAAGGCAAGTGAGGCGATCGCATCTGGCGCTCTTGACCAAACAGTGGCAGTTAAAGGGATTGATGAATTAGAAGCCCTGGCTGGTTCCTTTAACCAAATGGCAGGACAATTGCGAACTTCCTTTACAGAACTAGAAACTCGTGTAGAAGAACGCACCGCCGAACTCACTATTGCCAAAGAAGCTGCCGATAATGCCAACCAAGCCAAGAGCGATTTCCTCGCCAACATGAGCCACGAACTTCGCACACCTCTCAACGGGATTCTCGGCTATGCCCAAATCCTCGAACGTACTAAAACTATACCCGAAAAAGAACGTCATGGTGTAAATATCATCCACCAATGCGGCTCTCATCTACTAACATTAATCAACGATATTTTAGACCTTTCCAAAATCGAAGCCCGCAAACTAGAACTTACCTCCAAAGCCATTCACTTGCCATCTTTCCTGCAAGGAGTAGTAGAAATCTGTCGAGTGCGTTCAGACCAAAAAGGTATCGAGTTCATTTATCAACCAGATACAAACTTACCCACAGGAATTCTAACTGACGAAAAACGACTCCGCCAAGTGCTACTCAATCTCTTAGGAAATTCGATTAAATTCACCGATAAAGGCAGCGTGACCCTCAAGGTAGAAGTGATAGAATCAAATGCAGCGATGCCATTGCCTCAGCTTAAATTTCAAGCGATCGATACAGGAGTTGGCATCGCATCTGACCAAGTAAACAAACTATTCCAAGCATTTGAACAAGTAGGCGATCGCAAACGCCACGCGGAAGGCACAGGCTTAGGTTTAGCCATCAGTCAAAGAATTGTGGAATTGATGGGCGGAAAAATTCAAGTTGAAAGCCATCTGGGAATAGGCAGTAACTTCTACTTTGAACTAGCATTGCCGATCGCCACCGACTGGGCACAAAAAAGTTCAGTCAAAGACGGGCGCACAATTATCGGCTATGAAGGGCCACCACGCCACATATTGATCGTGGATGACCGTTGGGAAAATCGGTCAGTATTGGCGAACCTGCTAGAGCCTCTAGGGTTCATATTTACTGAAGCAGAGAATGGTCAAGAAGGCTTAGAAAAAGCTATAGAAAAACTGCCAGATTTAGTTATAACTGACTTAGCGATGCCAGTAATGGATGGCTTTGAAATGCTCAAACAGTTACGCAAATCGGAGGATATCAAGCATTTACGGGTGATAGTATCTTCGGCATCGGTGGCAGAAATAGACCAGCAGAAAAGCTTAGATATGGGTGGAGATGACTTTCTGGCCAAACCCGTTGATGCAGAGGAGTTGTTGACTTTGCTTGCCAAACATTTACAGCTCATCTGGAAATATGATGTAACTGAGTTAACAACAAGCAATAATGAAGTATCCACGAAAGAACTAATTCCCCCATCGGCGGCGGACTTGCAAATTTTACTAGAACTGGCAGAGGATGGCTTCCTCATAGAATTGGCAGAAACCGCCGCTCAAATTGGGCAAAAGGATCAGCGCTATCAGCTTTTTATTCAGCAAGTAATACAATTAGCTAAGCAATTCCAAACTGAGAAGATCGAGGAATTAATTCAACAACATCTCACTAATAATAGTTAAAAGTTGGATGGCTATGACTATGACCACAGGTTTAACTGGCTTAATTTTAATTGTTGATGATACTCCCACCAATTTGGATGTCATCTCGGAAGCGTTGAGTAATGCGGGGTATAAGGTGGCGATCGCTACCAGTGGCGAACGCGCTCTGCAGCAAGTTGAGCGGCGACCGCCCGATCTGATTTTACTGGATGTGATGATGCCGGGAATTGATGGATTTGAAACCTGTCAACGCCTTAAAGCTAATTCCAAAACTTGCGATATTCCAGTTATGTTCATGACCGCTCTGGCTGATGTAGACAACAAAGTTAAAGGGCTTAACCTTGGTGCAGTAGACTACGTTACCAAGCCCTTCCAAGAACAAGAAGTGTTAGCGCGAGTGAAAACTCATTTACAGTTGCGTCTCTTGACTCAAAACTTAGAACAGCAAGTGGCTCAAAAAACTGCTGAATTACAAGCAGCTCATATCCAAGTCATTCAACGCGAAAAATTGTCTGCTTTGGGCAACTTGGTGGCTGGTGTTGCCCACGAAATTAATAACCCCGTTGGCTTTCTTTATGGCAATATTCAGCCCGCTTTAGACTACATCAAAGATTTGTTTGGATTGCTGGATTTAGTTCAGCAAGAATCTGCTAATTTCAGTGTGGCAATTCAAGAGCAAATTGAAGCGATTGACCTCGACTACATCCGTGAAGACTTACCTAAGTTAGTTGCCTCGATGCAAGAAGGAGTAAACCGGATTAAAGACATTAGCATTAGCTTGCGGACATTCTCGCGTGCTGATAGCGATCGCCCCGTTGGCTGCAATATCCACGACGGGATGGATAGCACAATTATGATCCTCAAACATCGCCTCAAGGCAAACGACACTCGCCCTGAGATTCTGGTCATTAAAGAGTATGGTGATTTACCGGAAGTAGAATGCTATGCAGGACAGATCAATCAGGTATTTATTAATTTGTTGGCTAATGCGATAGATGCTTTAGAAGAAGCAAATGCGGGACGTAGTTATGCTGAAATCAAAATTAATCATAATCAAATTATTATCAAGACTGAATTATCGGCAGATCGGCAGAAAGCAATAATTAGTATCAAAGATAACGGTATTGGCATGAGTGAGACGGTGAGGCAGAAGGTTTTTGACCACTTATTTACAACTAAAGGTGTGGGTAAAGGCACGGGATTGGGATTGGCGATAGCACGGCAGATTGTAGTTGAGAAACACGGCGGTACAATCGAGGTAAATTCTGTAGTTGGAGAAGGGACGGAGTTTACGATATCATTGCCCACAAACGGATGAAGTTAATTATGCGCTCGCCGCCTGTAACTCTTACGCACAGAGGCGCACATTAATTTTTAGCAGTTAATATTTGAGATGAGGATAGCCAAAATGAATGCAGGTAGAGATTTAACCAGTCCCATTGCCGGATACCGTCTAATCGAGCAACTGTACAGTGGTTCTAAAACCCTGGTTTATCGAGCCAGCCGAGAAATAGATCGGCTTCCAGTTGTCATTAAACTATTAAATCGAGACTATCCCAGCTTCAGCGAACTGCTGCAATTCCGCAACCAGTACACCATCGC
>NZ_JAUBQE010000080.1:0-20678 GCF_036701115.1 Microcoleus sp. Pol1C5
ACGATCTGTTCGATCGCCCTATCCCCTAAGCCTTGCTGTATAAACCTTTTAGCTAATTATTCAGCAAGCCCTAGTTAGAGACTTACCAATCACTAACACGAAATAATTCTCAAAGTAAATAGCCGACAGTGTAAGGGTGAAGGCTGTAAAAAACCTTTTAGCTAGATCTTGGAATTTGTGGGAATTCGCAAAAAATTTACTCAAAGGTACGCCCAAATTATTAGGTAACAAGTTATGAATGGTGACATTAATAACGTTGGAAGAAATAATAAATCAATAACGGAACAAGTTCAATCAATGGTTATGGCAGCAGCTAAAAGTGTGATGAAGGTTGATATTGATCGACTGTGCCGATTAGGAATAAGCTGTTGAGCATTTAAATCATTTATTTCAATTTACTGTCAAGGTTCAGGTGTAAGCGTTGGGTGTTTGGCTCATACCAGTTTAAATGCTTAACAGCTTATCTATCTGCGTTTATCTGTGTGCATCTGCGGTTACAAATTCCGAATCTGCCAGCATTGCTAGATTCAGACAATTTAAAATGCTGGATTTAATCGGGCGCTTTTCATCCCAAAATACGATCGCGGAATAAAAGTTAATTGCCGCAGGTGAATTCAAAAGCTCAAAAGTTTGACGTGCAACTCTCTCGCTGTCAAAGCTGAGAAAGTAAACAGTATCATCAAAGATTGCAGGTTTATTAGCTATTTCACCGATCAACCTAAAATCCAATTTTTTATAAAGCCCGCAAATCGCAATTTTCCAAGGTTGGAAGCTATAATCGCCTACTCCAAAAATCGAAAATCTAGGGTTATTTTGATAAATTTTGCTTTTGCGATTATCTAGATATTGCCCGCATTTCTCTAGATAACGTCCGGTTTTAGGAGCTATAGTTTTGATATTTTCGGTTGATTCACCGATGAATTTTTGAGTAACTAGGATATATCGATCGGTAGCATTAATGCGATTTTGAGCAACATCAGATCCTTTAAGTAGCGGAAATAGATAAGTTTCCTCAAGTTCGACAGCTTCCCCAAATCCATTGACAAACAAATTATCAATTTTCCGAAACTCCATCACGCCAGAACAGTCGTGCTTTACACCAGATCGCCATTTCGTTCCTGAATTTACAGCATATAAACTACTCAATTTATTGAAAGAGTCTATATCCTTAATCAGGAGATTTTTTTGATATCCGATTCGGTGGCATTCTGAACTGTGTAAACTGCTAAATACATCGCAGAAGTAGTTTTGTGAGCTTGAGTCAAACTTGCAGTATAACAAACAGGCATCCACATTTGCACCAAAATACTTTTTAGCATCTATTGTGTAAGTTGCACAGCTAGCGAGATTAAGTTTTTTTGAATTAATGTAACTCAATAACTTTCTAGCAGTGGAAGTTTTGCAAAGCATTGCCAGATCCGCATCCCGCTTTTGCAGCCAGTGCACCGCCTGAATTAGCATCCATTCTGAGATATCGAAGTTACTCTTACCTGTGAGTGCATCTAAGCCAGTGTGCTTTTGAAAATTACTTTTTTTTGGCAAGTTTTCACTGCCAATAGTTCCTTGTTGTGAGTTTGTTACCCAAGGAAAGTTGCCCAGTACCAGAACCCTATAATTAAATTGGTTGATTAATGATGTCCAGTCAAATTCAAAAAAATCTCCGTGCTTAACCTCACATCTTTCATCCTGTAACAATTCATGCTTAGCGGTTAATTCTATTAAATAACTTGTATTTATTTCAACCCCGATAATCTTGCTGGCCGATGGAAACGAATTTGCAGCAGCTTTAATGAAATTACCTATCCCGCAAGTTGGCTCAATGATGACTTTGGGGTTAACATCAAGTTCTATCAATTTCTGGCACACCATCTCGGCTAATTCCAACGGTGTCTGAAAATCGCCGTATTCTAGTTTGGTTTTGCGATCGTTAGAACTCATCGGTTAGATTTATAAACTGCCATAACGCCTTCCTGTTGTCCAGCACGCTCAATGACTCTTCCATACTGAAGTCGCCATTGCAACGCATTAGAAATCGTCAAAAAACCTTGCAAGGGTGGGTTTCTCAGTATTTCGTCTGCAATGTTACCTGCTTCAATTTCGTCAACAGGTAAATTTTTGTCAAACATGAAAGCAAGCAAATCATCTTTATTGCCTTCATTGTCTAAAATATTACGAATTCCACGGGTCATTTGAAAATCTGCTGTTCTTTCTGCACTCACGTAAATTGTATGCAAAATATTCAGTGTTGCACTTCGGATGGTACTGTTGTCTGTCTTTTCGTAAACAAAGATAATCAGTGAATATCCCAGCCCAAAAATCTTTTGCCTTGCAGATTTGAAAGGACATGACGACTGCGGTTGCCTTACACTTGTTACCTTCACGTCAACCAATATCCCTGGAAAATCGATACCGCTTGCTGAATTACCATCTATAAATTCATACTGCTGCTTGAGATAGAGTCTAAACTTTTGCTCCAAATATGTCCCCACAGCCTTTCCGTCTGTGATGCCGTAAATCAGAGGTTCCGGGTGTTGAGACTCGGCTGCTGAAAATATTGCCGCCTCAGAACAAAGAATTTCTACGGTCAGAGTCGTCATAGGGAGTTTGCGTGCCTGCGGTTAAAAAATCAAAATTAGCCAAAAAACAGAGGGCGGGTTTTGCATAAAACTTGACCGCAAAAGTCCAATTTTATGCTCAAACCCGCCCTCGCAAAACTCCCTTAATAAGCGTCTTGCAATTCGTAGAAATCAGGGGAAATGTAGTCTTTCCGCAGTGGCCAGCCTACCCAATCTTCGTTCATCAAAATCCGTTTCAGATTCGGATGTCCTTCGTAGACTATGCCGTACATATCGTAGGATTCGCGCTCTTGAAAGTCGGCTGCTTTCCAAATCCAGTAGACTGATGGCACTCTGGGATCTTCGCGGGGTACGAATACTTTGACGCGGACTTCTTCAGGCTTGGAAGCATTATCTGTCAGTTTGACCAAGTGGTAGACGCTGACTAAATCTTGTCCCGGCCCTTGGTCGTAGGCGCACTGGCACTGCATATAATTAAACCCGTAGGCATACAGTGCTGTTGACATCGGAATTAAGAATTCTCGATCGACCTTTAATATCTCCACGCCCAAATTATCGGCCGCTAAAGCTTCGTGTTCAAACCCATTCTGAGTCAACCACTGGGAAACCTTCCCGGCTTCAACAATTGCAGATTCTGTCTCAGCCACGGTTTACCTCCTGTTTTTGTCCTGCAAGCAGGGCCGGCGGTACTGGCATTCCCATTGCTTCTGTCAATTCCTTCGGCGGGGCTATCCGGCCTGGAACAGACAAGTATTTGCCGTCCAAAATGTCGTCTACTACTTTCATTTTGTGGGGTCTGGTGTAGTAGCGGTGGGTTGGCAGCAAATTGGCCCGTTCTTGCATGGAATTGTTGGCGATTTTTTTCCGCAGTTTGATAATTGCGTCAATAATCGCTTCTGGGCGGGGGGGACAGCCGGGGATGTACACGTCTACAGGAATCAGTTTGTCAACGCCTCTGACTGCTGTGGTGGAGTCCATGCTGAACATTCCGCCGGTGATGGTGCAAGCGCCCATCGCGATCACGTATTTGGGTTCCGGCATTTGTTCGTACAGCCGCACCAAGATGGGGGCGTACTTCATGGTAATTGTGCCGGCGGTGATGATCAAGTCGGCTTGCCGGGGGCTCGATCGCGGTACTAAGCCGAATCTGTCGAAGTCAAAGCGCGATCCGATCAAAGCTGCAAATTCGATGAAGCAGCAGGCCGTGCCGAAAAGCAGCGGCCACAGGCTCGAAAGTCTCGCCCAATTGTAGAGATCATCCACTGTTGTCAGGATGACGTTCTCTGAGAGTTGGGAGGTGACTTCGGGGCGCTCGACTGGGTTGATCAGCGCTTTTTGTGATTTGTCAGAACTTAAGACCATTCCAAGGCTCCTTTGCGCCATGCATAGACAAGAGCAATAACGAGGATCGTGATAAAAAACAAGGCTTCGATAAAAGCCAACAGTCCTAGCTGGTTGAAAGCAACCGCCCAAGGATAGAGGAAGACGGTCTCTACGTCGAAGATGACGAAGACCAGGGCGAACATATAATATCGGATGTTGAACTGAATCCAGGCTCCGCCGATCGGCTCGACGCCGGATTCGTAGGTAGTGCGTCGGTCGTAGGGACGACTTTTGGGGCGCAGTACCTTAGACGCCGTGAGGGCGAGGATAGGGACTAGGCTGGAAATTAACAGGAAGCCTAAGAAATACTCGTAGCCGCTAAGTGCAAACACGGTGAATAATTACTGCCTCGGTGAAAGGGTTCTGTAACTTAGTCTTTACATTATATAGATTGTGGGTAACTGAAATTGCGAGTTAGTTGAGATTAATCATCCATCTTCTGCAATAATTTTTAATGTATATTCTAATATTGTAACTGCCTGTGGAAGACGGGCGGCTGCCTGTGGACGCTAAGTAAGACCATCATCGACTTAAGTGTCGAACACCTTTGGGGTGTCCCTAACGTGGCATCGGCGGTTGAGACGGGAAACCTCGAAGACGAATAAGACCGTCCTAATATGAGTTTTAGTTGGAAGCCCCACCTATAACGACGTTTAGTTGAGGTACTTCACTGTATATTTTAAGATTAGCTGACCCATGATTTTGGATTTATGAGCGATCGAGCCACTGAGACTAAGACCCTCGATCGGCACGAGTGCCGCGCCTGCGGCTACGTCTACGATCCGAAAAAGGGAAATCCTAAAAATGACATTGCCCCGGGCACGGCTTTTGAAGATTTGCCCCAAACTTGGGTCTGTCCCGTTTGCGGGGCACGCAAATCGGTGTTTCAAAATCTCGGTCAAATGGAAGGGGTATCGGGATTTAAGGCAAATCAGCGCTACGGTGTCGGTGTCAACGGCATGACCGAAGGTCAGAAAAGTTTACTGATTTTTGGCGGCTTGGTCGTTGGTTTCTTGTTGTTACTTAGTATGTATGGTTTGCAGTAAGACGATTGTGAGATTTTGGCAACGAATTGTAATGTTATTGGCCGCTGCCCTCATCTGTACGAGTTGCAGCACCATCGGTTCTGTGAGTTACAACCCCTGGCAAGTGATTTCCTTGCCGACGGAAGCTAATTTGCAGGATATTGCCTTTACGGGCAATCCTCAGCACGGCTGGGTTGTGGGTTCAGAGGCGACTTTGCTCGAAACCCTTGACGGTGGCACTAGCTGGAAGTCTATAGCACTGGATATCGACGATCCGAGGTCGCGTTTTGCATCGGTGAGTTTTTCGGGTTCAGAAGGCTGGATTGTCGGCCAGCCTTCTGTTTTGCTCCACACAAACGATGAGGGCAAGTCTTGGACGCGGATTGCTTTGAGCAGTCAGTTGCCTGGTTCTCCGAGTACGATCGCGGCTTTGGGCCCCAATTCCGCCGAGATGACCACCGATGTGGGGGCGATTTACCGGACTTCTGACGGCGGCAAAAACTGGAAAGCTGTCGTGCAGGATTCTTTTGGGGTAGTTCGCAATATCAACCGTTCTGAAGACGGGCAGTATGTTGCGGTTTCCTCGAAGGGCAATTTCTACTCGGTCTGGAAACCAGGAAAAGAAGCTTGGGAACCTCACAACCGCAATAGTTCTCGCCGCCTGCAAAATATGGGCTTTACCAAGGATGGGCGTTTGTGGATGCTTGCCCGCGGCGGTCAGATTCAGTTTAGCGACCCGTCCAATCCTGAAGGTTGGGGAAAACCTTTTTTTCCCGATCGCAAGGCGAGTTGGGGTTTGCTGGACATGGCTTACCGGACTGATAATGAAGTTTGGGTAGCCGGCGGCGGCGGCAATTTGCTGTGCAGTTTGGACGGCGGGAAAACTTGGCTAAAAGACCGCGAAGTAGAAGATGTTCCCGCTAATTTTTACAGGATTGTCTTTATGGGCCCCGATCGCGGATTTGTGATCGGTGCGAGCGGTACTCTACTTAAATATCAAGGTTCAGCGCAAGCTGCTTGATAGTAGAATAGTAATAGAGATTGTCTGTCAATTTGTTGTTGAAAGGAGGATTCTAAATGGCTGGTACAACTGGAGAACGTCCGTTTGGGGACATTATTACAAGTATCCGTTATTGGGTAATTCACAGCATCACCATTCCGGCTTTGTTTATTGCTGGATGGCTGTTTGTGCAAACTGGTTTGGCTTACGATGCTTTCGGAACTCCTCGCCCTAACCAGTATTTCACACCGCAGCGGGAAGAAGTGCCGATTATCTCGGATCGCTTTGAAGCTAAAAAACAAGTAGATCAGTTCATTGCCAAGTAATTTAACAAGGATTTGGAAAAATGACGAGCAGAACCCCAAATAATGAGCCAATTTCGTATCCGATTTTTACGGTGCGCTGGTTGGCAGTTCATACTTTAGGTGTCCCAACAATTTTCTTTTTGGGCGCGATCGCAGCAATGCAATTTATTCAACGATAGGAGTTTACAATGCCTGAGCGCGTTCCTAATCCCAACGAGCAGCCTGTTGAGTTAAACCGGACTTCTTTGTATCTGGGTTTGTTGCTGATTTTTGTTTTGGGTATTTTGTTTTCCAGTTATTTCTTTAATTAACTGGTGTTTGAGTTTGCTTTCAATAGTTAGTTCGATCGAATGTGTTTAGCTGTGAATTAGTGAGGTGAGAGCTATGTTTAGTGAAAGTGGCAGAATTCCTTTGTGGCTGGTAGCTACTGTCGCAGGTCTCGGTGTTCTGAGCATTGTGAGCCTTTTCTTCTACGGTGCTTATGCCGGTTTGGGTTCTTCGCTGTAAGAAGAATTAAGCTGATTTTAGGCTTTTAACCCCCCTATCTCAAGGGGGGTTTTAATTATGCGAAGTTGGTTGGTAAATCAGGCATCAATGTTATTGAAAGTGTGAATTTTTTAGTAGGTTTATGATAATTTAATCCTCTGGTAAGAGCGGGATTTTTTGTGGTTTGGTAAAGATTTGTTCAATAAACTGCTCGCCTTGCGGGTTAACCCATCACCCCAAAATCGCTCGCCACTAGCCGACGATCGCCCTGAGAGTGGGATCGATCGTGAAATTAGCCAAAAGTTGCGAGTAGAATGGTGCAAGAGCCGATCGCTCGATCGTAGTGCACAGCGAAATATGACCCCACCGCCGCCGCCCCGCAAACCTCAAACCGTCTTGGGTGCGATTACCCAAGCAGTCCAGACTATTGCCAAGGTTAATTTTAACCAGCTAGCCCTGAAACCAAATGCCAAAGTACCCGAACTGTGGGTACAGGATGCCGGTGCAGCTAAAGCTGAGGTTTATCCGCTGTTGGGCGATCGATATTTGTTAGGTCGATCGTCCAAATCTTCAGATATTGTAGTTCGCAATCCCGTGGTCAGTCACGTGCACTTATCCCTGTCGCGCGATAGTCGGCGGCGGACTCCTTTTGTCATCAAAGACGAAGACTCCACAAACGGCATTTACAATGGCAAAAGGCGAGTTAAAACTATGTCCCTGCGTCACGGAGACGTGTTAACTTTAGGGCCACCGGAACTAGCCGCCGCTGTCAGAATTCAGTATGTATATCCGCCACCTTGGTATGTGCAACTGGTGCGTTACAGCTTTTACGGCGTCAGCGGCATCACCGCTTTGATTGCGGTGTTGGTAGGAATGGAATCGACAAAGTTTCAAGTGCGGCCTCTGCCCAGAAGTATCAATGGCCCCGTGATTGTTTACGCCCGCGACGGGCAAACTCCGCTGCGTCCTCCTCAGAATAACGCTCACTTAGAATTAAAAAAATTGCAGGATTTTTCGCCTTATTTATCCAAGGCGGTACTTGCTTCGGAAGACAGCCGGTACAATTGGCATTTGGGGGTAGATCCGATCGGAGTTTTGCGCGCGCTGTTGACCAATGTTCGCGGGGGAGGAATTCGCGAAGGCGGCAGCACTGTGACGCAGCAGTTAGCGAGGAGTTTGTTTCGAGATTATGTGGGAACTCAAGATTCGGCCGGACGCAAGTTGCGGGAAGCTGTAGTTGCGTTGAAACTGGAGAATTATTACAGCAAAGATGAGCTACTGCTGACTTATTTAAATCGCGTGTTTTTGGGAATTGACCTTTACGGTTTTGAGGATGCGGCTCGGTTTTATTTTGGGAAGTCGGCAAGGGATCTAACTTTGTCAGAGGCGGCAACTTTGGCGGGAATTTTGCCGGCGCCAAACAGTTTTAATCCGATTCAAAATTATCAGTTAGCGGTGCAGTATCGCGATCGAGTAATCGAACGGATGCGGGCTATGGGGACGGTTTCTCAGGAAGAAGCCGATCGCGCTAGGCGATCGCGAATTGAGATCAATCCCAAAGCTCGCGAATTTTTGCAAAGTACGATCGCTCCTTATTTCTACAGTTATGTATTTGATGAATTAGAGTTTTTGCTGGGGGAGCAGTTAGCCCGAGAAGGCAATTTTATTGTAGAAACAGGTTTGAACCCCGGCCTGCAAAAGTTGGCGGAAAGTTCCCTCAGAAATGCTGTTGAAAATGCGGGAGCCAGTGCAGGTTTTTCTCAAGGAGCCGTGGTAACTCTCAATAGTACAACCGGAGAAGTCTTAGCTTTAGTTGGGGGCGTAGATTATTTGAAAAGTCAGTTTGATCGGGCTACTCAAGCTTTGAGACAGCCGGGTTCTACATTTAAGATTTTTACCTATGCAGCCGCCCTGGAACAGGGAATTTCAGCCGATAAAACTTATTCTTGCGCTCCCCTTTCCTGGGGCGGACAAAGTTACAGCGGCTGCGAGAGAACCAGCGGCAGTGCTGATATGTATCGGGGTTTAGCACAGTCGGAAAATGCAGTTGCTTTGAGAGTAGCACAGGATGTCGGTTTAGACAATGTAGTGCAAATGGCTAGACGTTTGGGGATTACTTCTGAACTGCGTTCTAACCCGGGTTTAGTGTTAGGTGAAAGTGAAGTTAATGTGTTGCAATTAACGGGGGCTTTCGGGGTTTTGGCAAATCGGGGTTTGGGAAATCGTCCCCACGTAATTAAGCGAATTATTGACAGTAGCGATTGCAAAGATAGAAATAATTTTAACAGTTGTCGGGTGATTTATGACTATCAAAAAGATGGCATTGCCAATAGGCAGTTAGTTTCTGAAGCCGTAGCGGATACGATGACTGATATGCTGCAAGGCGTTGTGCGGGGAGGTACGGGTAGCAGTGCTGCTTTGGGGTTGGGAGAAGCTGGAAAAACAGGCACAACTAATGATAATAGAGATTTGTGGTTTGTCGGTTATATTCCGAGTCAGCAACTGGTAACAGGAGTTTGGTTGGGAAATGATGATAATTCTCCGACTGCCGGAGGTAGTGCAAATGCTGCTCAGTTGTGGGGGGAGTATATGCGGCAGGTGGCGCGTTGAGTGGATGCGGGGATGGGATGAATTTTGATACGGCATTGAAATATCCAATTTAAATGCGGTACAGCTTGTCAACTCCATCTCCGAATCCTCAACGCAGAACCCATGAAAAACAGATGCTGCGATTGTTTTTCTAAGATGGCGCGCCAGCTAACAATCCCCGCGAGCAATGACATCAATACGTTATTGATTCCCAGGCTGATGAATGTTAACTGAGCGAGGATGTTTTCAGGGCTTGGGTTGGTCGTTGCCAAAGCGATCGCACATATTTTCGTTTTTAAAAAAAATATATAGCCCAAATTTAATCATTATTCATACTTCCGGCCGCGCCACTGAGTAGGCTGATTTAAAGCAGAAATTAGAATTCGCAAAAACGCCAGCGGATCGGCCAAAGGTGACAGCCAAAACAGCCATTTACGCGATGCCGCAGTTGTATCGTAGGAAGGTGCGATCGCCAAACACAAAGCCGATCGCACTGCAACCAAAAATACATTCAATCCCAACAGCCAAAAGTGCGGAAATACACCAATCGGCGGCAGCGAACCAAACAGCAAATAGCACAACACAATCGGCACCGGCAAACCTTGAACCGCCAGCAACAGCCACAAATCGCCCCAAATTTGACCGCCAGAAGCAGCATCTTTCAAATCGAGCGATCGACCCCATTCATTCCAAGTCTCGATCGCCCCCTCATACATCCGCACCTTCAACACTTTTGCCCCATCCAAAAAGCCCACCTTAAAGCCCTTAGCAGCCGCATAGCGAGCCAGAGTCACATCATCGCAAAAAGAACCCCTAGCGACCTCATAGCCCCCCAATGCCACCAAAACATCGCGCTTACACAAGAAACACTGACCGTTCGCCATCACCCGTTCCGGGACATCCCCGCCAGTCCCCGTCGGCCCGAACCGATAAACCAAAGTCATTAACAAAGCAGGTTGCAGCCACAACTCCCCCGGATACTTGAGGATAAACTGCGGCGAGAGCGAAATCAAATCGTAATTTCCAGCTTTCGCCGTTTTGAGTAAACTCGCAATCAAACCCGGATGCGGCACAGTATCGGCATCTATCCCCAAAATCCACTCGCACTTCTCGGAACTTGCCAAAAAACCTGCATTCAGCGCCCAGGGACGCCCTACCCAGCCCGCCGGCAGCGGATCGTCGTTAATCAAGCGAAACCGGGGGTCTTTTTGTGCGGCTGCTTTGACTAAATCTCCGGTTCCGTCTACCGAATAGCTGTCAACCACGATCGCTTCTCGGAGTTCGTAACTTTGGCGGCTTAATCCTTCCAAACAAGGCGAAATGCGATCGGCTTCGTTCAAAGTCGGTACTACCGCAGTACAAGCACCCAACAAATCCAGCGTCGGCGAATCCGGTTCCAGGGGCGGGATGCGCGATGGGCCTTTAATCAAACGCGACATCAGAATGGCTGCGGCGGGCAATTGCAGCAGCAGGAATGCGACAGCGATGATACTTGTCAGCGGTTGGGAAAACAGGTGAGGGGCGATCGCGAAAACCATACTATTGAATAATTGAATAATTGGGAATGACTGACGGGATATGGCTTAGGAGCTTATTTACAGTTCTGGTAACTGAATATTAATTTAAAAATTTATTAACTTTTGACCTCAAACATATTACAGGAATTGGGAATGAAAAAATCGCCACTGAAAAACCCGGTTTCTTGTAGAAACCGGGTTTTTAAACTAGCTCAAAATTTAGTGTAAATTTTTGCTAAATCAGCCGCAGTTACTTGCTAGCAACTCACTTACGGAAAACGCCCACGGGCTGAGGTGGAATTTCAGCCGCGATCGCAGATGTCTCCAAAGACGGCATTGTTTCGGTTACGTCACCTGCTGCGGGTTTAGCGATCCAGCTTAACGCGATCGCCGGAACTACGCCCAGAAGCACCGCTAGCGATGTCGGGAACCAGAACCGAGAATCCAACGAAGTTACAGTGATAATTGCTCCGAAAGCAAAGTTTACCAAATAAACAATTAAGGGCAAACCCAATTCCGATCGCTCTAATTTAATCGGTGTTTTTCTCCACAAGAAAGCTGCTACAGACATAAATAGCGCCCCCGTACCCATCCAGCCAGCCAAATTGCGGTAAGGCATCCCAAAGAAAGCCCCAAGTTCCTCAAACTCCCAAAAAGGCACAGAAGTTTGACTCATCGCCGGATCTAGTACAAAATCCCAAGCTGTTAGCAGCAAAGCACCAAGGCCGATCGCCCCTATTTGGCGAACCCAGTTAAGTTCACCTTTACCGCCAGCTAATCCAGCGCGAGCAATTACGTAGGAAACCAGTCCCAGATAAAACCACGAGAGGGGAATTGTAAACGGAACCAGCCCTGCAATTTTGTAACCCAAACCGCTCAAATAGTGGTAGTGGCCGAAGGGAAAACCCGTACTCGTTCCCAACAACTCGCTACTCAAGGACAAAAACACAGAAGGCAGTAAAAAAGCCAGAGTTGCACCCAAACCCAACGTCCGCAAGGCATAGAGAGCAACTGCTGCTGCACCAAAGATGATATAAACTACTCCACCCCCAGCCATCCCCCACTGGAATAGCGTTTGCCCTGCTGGTGGCAAACTCATCACCAATTCGGGACGGGGTAAAATCAGCAGTAACCCTGCCAATCCAAAAGCCATTGACAAGACGTGGGCAATCAGGCAAAAGCGCTCAGCAATCAAAAGTTGCTTCATGGGACTCCTCGAAAAAATATTAGATGCAGAAAGCACTCCCTAACAGTTTACAATTTTTAACAAAAAATCAAGCATTTAAGTCAGTTGTCTGTTGACTGTTGTCTGTTGACTGCAAGCCCGATGCCCAATTCCCAATTCCTAATTCCCCATTTCCGATCTTAAATTACTGCCAATTGCCCACTAGCACGAAAGGTGCCCAGAAATACGGATTCTGATACTGTTGGTTTTGCAACAGAGTTAATTGAGCGTTGCGGAGGGCTTCAGCTTTGCTGGTTTTAGAAGAAGCAAGCTGCCGATAAAACTCAGTCATAAAGATAGCTGTAGATTCGTCGTTGACTTGCCAAAGGGTGGCGGCGGTGCTGCGCGCACCCGATCGAATTGCGGCCCCGGCCAAACCTAAAGCCGCGCGGTTATCGCCCGAAGCAGTTTCGCAAGCACTCAAAACCAAAAGTTCGATCGGCTGTTGTTTTTCACCAGTGCGGGCTCGCAGCAGTTGATCGAACTCCTTAACATTCACTTTCTGATCCCAAGTCACAATAAAAGTATCCGCCGCGTTCGAGCTAAACTGACCGTGAGTTGCCAAATGGACGATCGGGTAAGACAAAGCTTTAATTCGATCGTGCAACCGCCCGCTGACAAAATCTTCATTCAGCAGCGAACTCGCCGGCATCTCGGCTGCAATTTGTTGAATTTCCTCCTTCACCCCCGGCAAAGCCGAGAAGCCTTGACGCGCTTCGGAGAGGGCAGCGGTGAGCACTTTTAACTTGACTTTGCTCAGCGGTTTCGGTGCCAGCAGTTGCAATCCCGGCGCCAAAGCAATACTGTATTTTTCTACCAAAAACTTTTCACCGTCGTGGAGCACGGCCATCGGCAGATTTCGCAAATAACCGTCGAGCACAAATACCAGGGTTTTAATCCCGCTAGCAGTCAAATCCGCTTCTGCAGGGCGGATTAACCAGTCGTAAACCTGTTCAACGGGTCGCCTTCTGTCGCGGGGGAAAGCAGCAGGCCGGATGACATTTTTGGCTTGTCTGAAGGCAGTTTCCAACTCGGTTTGAGACTTCTTAGTAGCGTAGCGGCGCAGAGGTTTGCCGGGAATTGACAAAATTACCTCCAAACGATCGCTCAAAATAATCGGATAAATCACCGCCGCTGTCGGATCGATTTCCTCGATCGACTTTGGTTTAGCATCAGCGCAAGCATCCCGAAAAAAGTTGTCCAATTCCGCCAACTGCAAAGATTCCACCGTTTGGCGCGCCTGTTTCAATTTAGCTTGACTGGGAGATTCCTCTTGCAAAAGCAGCCCGACTAATTCCCGATAAACCGGTTCGGCACTTTCCCGAAACGAAAACTGCACTTCGGGATTGACTGTTACCAAATCGCCCCGCAAAGAAGACAGTACATTCACAGCTTGAGTATATTGAACGATCGCCCCTTCTGTATTTCCCTGAGCTTTCCGAATCCGTCCAAGTTGCCAAAACAATTGGTAAGCAATATCGGGAGATTGAAACGCCGGTGCTAAGCTCAAAGCCTCAGTTGTGAGATTTTCCGCTTTCTGATACTGCTCTTGGATTTCCGATAGTTTGCCTTTAGCTGCCAGAATATAAGCTTGTATTCGTTTGTCGCCCAAACTGTTTGCTTTTTCGACAGAGCGATCGAGCATTTTGTCAATATCGCTTAAACTCAAAGTTTCCGCAGGCGATTGAGCTAATTTTATCAAGCTTTGAGCTAGATTAATTTGAGCGTAAAGTCCAGCGCGATTCGACCCAAGTTGAGCGACTTGAGGTTCGAGAGAACGCCACAAATCTTCTGCCTCCGCCCAATTTGTCCGATCGACCAACAAACTCAATTGGTTTAACTTTGCTTGAATTTGTAAAAGCGATCGCTCCGGCATCGCCTGGGCCGATCGAGCATAATATTCTAGGGCAAAGCGTTCCCAATCACCGCGCTGTTCTGGTGTCAAACCCGGTTTATTGCTTTTAGCCCGTACCGTATTGCCCAGATTGAGATAAATGGCAGCCTCCTCTGGGCGGGAACCTAATTTTTGGGCTGCTTCGAGTCCAAGCGACAGCACATCCTGCGATCTTTCCAGTTGTCCCAAAACCCGCAGCACCCGCCCTAAAGCATGAATTGCCCGGACTTGTTCGAGAGAAACCGACCCATTTTTCAAAGTTTCCAAACCCGCCGTCGAGACTTCACAAGTTTGGTTATCCAGCTTAAAAGAAGCTAACAGCATTTTGCAAGCTCTGGGGTAAAGTCCGAGAACTTCCCAAGCCCGACTTTGATTAATTTGAACTTGAAAAACTTGGGGTTTTCTATCAATTTGCTCGAAAATTTTAGCAGCTTGCGTCCAAATCTCGATCGCATCTTGAGGCTGCCCCCGTTCAAGTTGCAACTGTCCTTGAATGTTGAGAGTTTCAGCCAAAATGCGCTGCTGTTCGGGAGTGTTGGCTTGTGTTCGCACAGCCGACAAACTCGAATTTACAGCTTTTTCTGCTTCTTCCCAAAGCCCCAACTGCCCATAGGTTGCAGCTAAATTACTCAAAGCTGTGGCGCGATCGAGATTTTCGCCTTTTGCCTCAAACTGGGCCGCCGCTTGCTGCAACAGCGGTACAGCTTCCGAAAAACGTTCCTCTTGGTACAGACTTCGAGCTTGTCGAACAAGCTGCACCGCTTGTGGTGGATTAACCTGAGCAACTCCGGGAGGAATCGCAACTGCTAGCAGACAGGAAATCACAAATAACAGAATTACTTGCCGGAGCGATCGGGTAAACTTCATATTTAAAAAATAAAATTACAGCCGTAGACACACACTAATTAACCCAAATCCATCTTATTCTTTATCTGCGTTAATCCGCGTTAATCCGCCTACATCGGCGGTTTAAAAAAACTTAATTTCAACGCGGCACACAACCAGAATTCTGCCCAGGATTGCGAGAGTCAGCAGCATTACCCGGATTATATCCAACAAGCATAACTTCTCCTTTCGCATTCACCACCCAACCTTGCGCCGGCACAACTTCCCGATCGGGGATTTCCCCTTCTTCCTTCTTCCCTCGATCGGTTACATCGGTTACATCGGTTACATCCTCTACATTGCTCGTTGGATTTCTTCCTGCTTCTTCCACCCAAGGAAACGGCGATGCTGCGCTGCTGAGGGCATCATTCGGACTCGGTGGCACTCCTCCTTTGCCAGTGACGGTAAATGCGCTATCGGCCCCTTGCGTGCAGGGATTTGCAGCAATTAACGCAGCCGAATCGACCACATTTTGCGGCAGTTCCACTAAACCTTGAGCAGGATTCACCCCAGAAGCACTAAATGTTACAGTACCTTGCAAATCCGGACCGCTACTTTGGGAAATAGCCGCAATATCGCTGGTAGGAATTAGAGAAGTCGGACTTACTTGCAACGCTGCAAATTCAGCATCTGTTAATCCTAAACTACTCCTGGCTTCGTCGCGGTTAAGGCTTGTAAAGCCAAAGATATTTGGTACATTGACCGTAACTTGTCCGCCCCTAGCTGTGCGAGCATTAGCTGTAATATCACTATTTTCTCGCGGTAAAGCTACCAAAATATCGCTATTAATTCTGATATTACCGCCCTCAGAAATACCTGCATCTGTGGTGATTCTACTGCCGCGCCGCAACTGAATGTCTTGCGCTTGCAGGTTAATATTTGCCCCTGTACCAGAGACAGTCGTGCCATCAATTATGCTTTTATTATCCAGGGCAATTGAGTTAGCTACAACGTTAATATTGCCAGCCCGACCTGTTCCTGAAGATTGAACGTTAACCACTGCACTGTCCCGAAGAATCAATTGATTAGCGTTCAAATTCAACGAGCCTGCATTTCCGCTAGCAGTGGAATTTACAGCATTAAAAGCCCTACCAACCGAGGCCTCAATTCCACTCCTCAACCCACTGTTACTCCCAATACCTTGCACTTGTAAGCGATCGGCATTAATTGTAATATCTCCTGCATCTGCTATACCCAAAGAAGCCGCAGAAATAACGCCGCCATTCTGCACAGTTAGTTTAGGTGTTGACAGGCGGATATCTCCACCTCTACCAGAACTTGCAGTTTGAGTAACAAAAGAACTTGCTACATAGCCCGCATTTTCCAAAAATCGTGACTCGCCGCTCACTTCTATAGACTCGGAGGCTCTCACAGTTAAATTTCCTCCCGTCCCCCCACTTGTAGAAAACACGGCTTCGCCAAAAATTGCACCCGTCGTTAAACTAATTGTGGCTCCATTAGAAACACTCAACCGCTTAGTGTCGATCGTAATATCCCCACCTTTTCCATTCCCATCAAAAGTATTCGTGCCGAGCCGAGTTTGCCCTAGACCTACAGGAAGACTACCCGATAATTCCACCGATTCACTCGCTTTAATCGCGATATTCCCCGATGCTCCATCACTAAGGCTGAAGCTGGCAAACGCACCGCCATCGCGCAGTATTAACCGTTGCGCTTCAACAGAGATGTTTCCGCCTTGACCAGTGCTTTCGTTCGTTGTTCCGTTATAGAGCGTTGAACTGACGAGTTCGACGGTGTTGGCCCGGATACTCAAATTTCCGCCATTCCCAGCACCAAAGGTGGGGGCACCAGCCACTACCCCATTGCTCATCAACAGCCGTCCGGCTTCAATGTTAATATCTCCGGCTGCTCCACTGCCAATAGCGCTAGTGAACAGAACAATTTGCGAAATAAAGGGGTTGCCTGTTCCAGATGTCTGAAAATTTTCTGTAAGCTGCTGATAGCCCTCAATTCCCAACCCGATCATTTCTACTGAGTCAGTAGCGCGGATGTTGATATCGCTTCCTCTCCCCTCTCCTAATGTGGAGGCGAAAATTTGCGACCCCCCCTCTACTCGCAAGTTTTGGGAATTGATGTCAATGCCTCTACCATTTATATTTCCGAGTGTCAGTCCATAAATTCCTGAACCATTAAGATTAATATTTCCACCTCGAATATCGACTTTCCCACCTCCTAATCCGCTGGTATTTATAAATGCACCGTTCATTTCAATATTGCCGAAGTTTTGAATATTTCGATAGTTTAAATTCAGACCTAAAGCTGTTGGTTCAAATTGGACTACACCTGGACTCTTGACACTTCCCAGAAGAATTTGCCCGGTATAGGCAGTTAGATTTCCTCCTTGCAGTTGAATGTCACCGCCAATTAATGCTAAAGTTTGACCGGGGTCTACGGCCAAACCGAGTTTTTCAAAAGCAGGAATTTCTATGGGTAGTGGTGGTAAGGCTGAGGTAGGAGCCTTTGTTTGGGAAGAGTTGATAATTGTGCCAGCATTTTCTCTAAATCTTAAACCCACAGGAATATTAATCGCTAACAATGGCACTGCATTAGAATTAGCTGCACTAAATTCAAAGCCATTATCAAAGAGAATTCCGCTACCGGTTGCACCGACAAATGAGCCGCGCAAATCTAACCGAGCGTTGGGGCCAAAGACAATTCCTTTGGGATTAAGTAAAAATAAGTTGGCATTTCCTTGGACTCCCAAGACGCCTAAAATATTAGAAGGATTGCCACCCGTAACGCGGGTGAAGATGTTGGTGATTCCGCTGGGATTGGCAAAATAGGCTCCCCGCCCTTGACGGATGTTAAATTCGCGTAAACTGTGAAAGAGGTTAACGCCACGAGTTGCACCGCCTTCTATTCTATCTGAGGGTAAGTTTTTGATAGTATCGGGAACTGTCCGTGAACTTTCTGCGCCCAAGCTATTATCGGGGATGATTTGAGCGATCGCAGGGAAAGGACACAGCAGTAAGAATACAAAAAATAGGGCGGAAGATTGGCGGGGCATCTTTTAATTCCTGTTAATTTAGTATGAGGAAAATAGCGAGGGATTAGCTAAAACCTGAAGAGTACCTATTGAGGTACGCAAACACCCGTAGGTTTCGGACTGCGAAGAGATGCACCACCATGTGAATTATACGCTAATAGCGTCACTTGTCCTCGATCGTCCATTACCCAACCTTGAGCGGGAATAATTTCTGTTGGTCGAACTTCTATGGAGGCTAGGGGGCCTTTTACTTGCTGACTTCCGCCTACCGCTGGTTCCACCCAAGGAAACGGCGATGCTGCGCTGCTGAGGGCATCATTAGGACTCGGTGGCACTCCTCCTTTCCCAGTAACAGTAAACTCGTTTTCTATCCCTTCTATGCAAGGATTAGCAGCAATTAAGGTGCTGGGATCGACTACATTTTGCTCTAATTCTACTAACCCTTGAGCGGGATTTACCCCAGTAGTGCTAAACGTTACTGCTCCTTGTAAAGCTGGGCCAGCCTGTTGAGAAATAGCTGCAATATCGCTAGTGGGAAGTAAAGAAGTTGGATTCACTTGTAAAGCTGCAAATCCAGAATCTGTCAGTCCTAAACTACTCCTGGCTTGTTCGCGGTTAATGGTGGTAAATCCAAAGATATTTGGTACATTGACCGTAACTTGTCCGCCCATAGCTGTGCGAGCATTAGCTGTAATATCACTATTCTCTCGCGGTAAGGCTACCAAAAGTTCGCTATTAATTCTGATATTTCCACCATCTGAATTACCTGTATCGGTGGTAATTCTGCTACCGCGCCGCAACTGAATGTCTCGCGCTTGGAGGTTAATATTTCCCCCGCCGCCTGCATCAGTTGTGCCATTAATGCTGCCTTTGTTATCAAGGGCAATTGAGTCGGCTACAACGGTGAGAGTACCAGCTTGCGCCGTTCCCAGAGCCCGGACGCTGATCGCGGCTCCATCCCGAACCGTCAATCGACCTACCTTGAGATTTACTGAACCCGCATTTCCCGTAGCGTTGGGAATGGGAATGCCCAAAAAATTGCCCCCCGACCCGTCAATTTGACTAATAAATCGACCGTTAAGAGCGCTGCCCAAGACTTCTACGCGATCGGCATCAATAGTGAGGCTGCCTGCATTTCCCGTACCCAAAGAAGACTGTAAAATTACTCCCCCATCCCGCAAAGTCAGCAAAGGCGTGGCAATGTAAATATTGCCTCCCTGACTAGAACCACTGGTTTCACTGGCTAAGAAACTAAGACTGTATTCTCCATTTGCCAAAACTCCAGAGATACCTACTAACTCTACCGACTCAGAGGCCCTAATTGTCAAATTGCCTCCGGGTCCCCCATTAGAGAAGAGACTATTGCCAATAGTCCCACCGCTCGATACAGCAATTCCGGCTCCTTGGGCAGCAATTAACCGCTTGGTGTCGATCGTAATATCCCCGGCTCTACCTTTCCCATTGGGATCTATAGAGGCGGCGCTGATCAAAGTTTGCACCACACTCCCAGGGGGAGTCCTTAACACTTCTACTGATTCAGCGGCTTTAATAGTGATATTTCCTGATGCTCCCTCACTGCTGGTGGTACTGGTGAGAATAGCACCATCACGCACGATTAATTTCTGGCTGGCAACGGTGATGTTTCCCCCCGTACCCCTACTACCCAGTAATGACCCACTGCTGACCGTAGAACCAGCCTGATCGAGAAAGTTGGCATGGATGTTAATATTTCCCCCATTTCCCGCACCTAACGTGCTGCTACTACCTGCCACAGCCCCATTGCCTATCAGCAGGCGTTCGGTATCAATCGTGATGTCTCCTGAGGCTCCTGTGCCAGAAGTGCCAGTGGTCAGAACAATTTGCGGATCAAAAGGATCGATTGTTCTCAATATCCGATAATTAACTAAAAATTGTTGATAGCTCTCAAAGCCAATCCCACTCATTTCTACTGAGTCAGTAGCGCGGATGTTGATATCACTTCCTCTCCCTTCTCCTAGTGTGGAGGCGAAAATTTGCGACCCCCCCTCTACTCGTAAGTTTTGGGAATTGATGTCAATGCCTCTACCATTTATATTTCCGAGTGTCAGTCCATAAATTCCTGAACCGTTAAGATTAATATTTCCCCCTCGAATATCGACTTTCCCACCTCCTAATCCGCTGGTATTTATAAATGCGCCGTTCATTTCAATATTGCCGAAGCTCTGAATACTGCTATAGTTTAAATTTAAACCTAAAGCTGTTGGTTCAAATTGCACTAAACCTGGATTTTTTACACTTCCCAGCAATATTTGTCCGGTATAAGCTGTTAAGTTTCCTCCTTGTAGTTGAATGTCACCGCCAATTAATGCTAAAGTTTGACCGGGGTCTACTGCTAAACCAAGTTTGTTAGAAACAGGAATTTCTACGGGTAATGGCGGTAAGGTTGGTGTGGGGCCGATTGCTTGGGAAGAGTTGATAATTGTGCCAGCATTTTCTCTAAATCTTAAACCCACATGAATATTAATCGCTAACAATGGCACTGTATTAGCATCGGTCGCACTAAATTCAAAGCCATTATCAAAGAGAACGCCACTACCAGTTGCACCAATGAACGAACCGCGCAAATCTAACCGCGCATTGGGGCCGAAGACAATCCCTTTTGGGTTAATTAAAAATAAGTTAGCGTTTCCTAAAACTCCCAGAGTTCCTAAAATATTAGAAGGGTTGCCGCCCGTAACGCGGGTGAAGATGTTGGTGATTCCGCTGGGATTGGCAAAATAGGCTCCCCGCCCTTGACGGATGTTAAA
>NZ_JAUBQE010000006.1:0-10456 GCF_036701115.1 Microcoleus sp. Pol1C5
GAACTCATGTTCAGTCCCGAAAAAAAGATATTTTACCATCTCTTCCTACTCTTTATTTTATTTTTCGGAGATGTCTAATGCTTGCTGGAATTCTTGGAGGAAAGCCTCGTGCTTATCAGATATTTCGCCATCTGCAACAAACATTGCTGCAGTTATTGCAAAAGTATCCAACACTAACTCATCTGGCATGGATTCCCAAGCAGTATTAAATAATGCTCCTAAACCGTCTTGGGCAACAATACCGGCGAGTCTTTGAAACATTGCTGACATATCATCTTCCGAGTATTCAGCAAATATTTCTGATTCCCAAAGTATGCTTTCTAAGATATCAGCATCCGTGTCAGGGGAATTTGCCTCCGCTGCGACAAGTGCTACCGCTGCTACGGATTCTTCTAAAGTTAAGCTTGCTTCGGATTTGTCTTCTGAATTGAATATTTTATCAAACTTGGCCACAGGTTTTGCCCCGCTAGTGTTTAGTTTTGCTATTCATAGCAAATTTATGACATAAAAAGATAGTCGTCAGGGATACATTTACTTTTTGCAAAATGCCGCCAGTCAAGATAGGGTGCGTCTAGCCTTACACCTTACCACTGGTGAATATAAAATCTCCAATTAATTGACCAAGGACTGCCAATTATTGTGAATCCGGCCCAAAACTTCGGGCGTGAGAAATCTGCATTTGGTACTTGTGCCGATTGAGTAAGGTCGATCGCGCCTTGAGTTCCCGGCAATTGACCGTTTTTAATTAAAATTTGTTTGTGGATCATTGCCAGTTGAGCTTTTCTGAGCGCTTCAGCTTTAATTGGCTGCGATCGCAAATTGCGACAAAACAGCGTCATCAGCGCTAAAGTGGCGACATCCTTAAGGCTGTAAGGTCGATCGCCCTTAAATCCTATCGTCCTGGACGCATCCCAACCAAAAAAACGGGGTTTTTTGCCATTTTTTCTGTTAGTCAGCCAAATAACACGACTCTCGCGCCCGCAAATCTCAGCTTACAACCGTCAACAGCAGCGACTAATCCAGGTAGTTTGACAGTAAATTCTGCCAATACTATCCCCGACGATATCTTGCTAAATGGCGGTGCAATCCCAACCATGATGACCTTTAGCGAAACCGATGATGACATCCTCATCTACGACAAAAACAGCTTGTTGATTTCTCTAACCAGCGCTCAAACTCAGTCAATCATTCCTTTGAACGGCACGACAGTTAATAGTGCAATTTCCCCAATTGCTAATACTTCTGCTAAGGACAACAGCCTCTTAATTAATCCGGCTGCAACTCCCAGCAACCTACTAATAATTAGTGATTCCAGTGGCATTCCTAGCTTGAATTAATTGCCGAGGGGTTGAAATCGAGCGAATACATAAAAACCCGGTTTATTCAAGCAACCGGGTTTTTGTTTGTGGATATTTTTATTTAATATCAATTCCCGTTGCACTCATAGGTCGGAGACGGCAATGCCGTCTCCCTACCCAAAAAAATATTGTAGGGAAACGGCACTGCCGTTTCCTGACTTTGGGTAACTGAATCAATCACAAATGTAAAATATTGTAACAAGGGACTTGACACCAGCAATCAAATCTACTATCCAATGACTATAATAATTTGGAAAACGTAATTCTGTCATTCGCAAGTGTTGCCAAGAATCTTAAACCCTTGCAAAACCCCCCCTTGAGTGCGTCAGTCCTGACTATAAACAAATCAGAAAATTCCATGCAGAAACTAACTAGAATTTTATTCACTACAGCTTTAACCCTAACTATCTTGTGTTCTCCCACAGCAGCTTTCGCCAAAGCAAAAATTCAGATAGCCATCCTTTTAGATTCTAGTAATAGCATGGATGGACTGATTGACCAGACTCGTACTCAACTTTGGCAAATTGTTAATTTTTTAACTAAAGTAACCAAAGATGGCGAAGTACCCGAGTTAGAAGTTGCCCTTTACCATTATGGTAATGACAGCTTACCTTCCTCGGAAGGTTTTGTCAGATTATTAACTGGATTTACTCCTGAATTAGATTTAGTTTCCGAAAAGCTATTTAGTATCAAAACCAACGGCGGTCAAGAATATGCTGGCTGGGTAATTCGTTCGGCAATGCAAGAATTAAACTGGAGTAAAAATCAGGAAGATTTTCGCGTGATTTTTATTGCGGGTAATGAACCATTCGATCAAGGCCCAATAGTTTGGAATCAATCTGTCAATCTCGCTGTCAAAGGAGATACCCTCGTTAATACAATTTACTGTGGTTCAGCCGAAAGTCAGGAGCGACAACTTTGGGTATCAGGAGCTAATTTAGCAAAAGGCAGTAGCTTCAACATTAATCAAAACCAACAAACTGTGGTAATTAAGTCCCCTTACGACGACGAAATTTCTATTTGGAATACTAAACTCAATCAAACATACATTCCCTACGGTAGAGAAGGAAGAATAGGACAACAACGTCAGGCTGTTGAAGATAGTAATTCTGGCGCCAATTTTGCTTCGCGTAGTGCGTCCAAAGCTTCGGAATATTATGATAATGCTTCTTGGGACTTGCTGGATGCTCTCGAAAACGGAACAGTTAAACTAGAGGCAATATCAGATGATAATTTACCAGAAATCATGCGAGGGATGACGCTAACAGAAAAAAGAGCATATGTAGCTGGAAAGAAAACCGAAAGAGAGGCGATTAAAAAGACAATTCGCGACTTATCTCAAAAGCGTACAGCCTATATTGAACAACAGCGCCAATCTAGTACCAATAGTGGTGAAAATACTCTCGATCGCGTAATGATTCAGAGTCTCCGCCAGCAATTAGCCACTAAAGGATTCAAGCTTAATTAAAAGAACGCAGACGAAATTTCATCTGCGTTCCTCTGTGTTTATCTGCTAATATCTGCGGTCAAAAAAACTCCAACTCCAACTACTTTGCCCCCGGCAAAGACAACTGAGGCGAAGTTTTAACATAGCTTCCATTCTCAGGAATCGCAGCGGGTTCCTGCGAAAGCAAAAACTCACGAATTAACCTAGCAACTGCTCTTTGAGCTAAACCGCCGACTACTTTCTGGCCCATGTTCTGCACTTCTGGTTTCACGAACAACTGCGGCAGTAGCTGCAATACTTTCATCGTGTCAAAACCGGGAGTTGATTGCAAAATATCCCAAATCCGCTTGATATGTTCTAAGTTTTTTTGTTCAGTTTGTGAAACCACCGGTTGATTTGCCTTGACTCCAAACCATTCGCCGACTACAGATTTGGCGTTAGCGAAAGCGTTGCTGGAAAGTGTGTCGAGACTCTTGACTAATTCCAGGACAATACGATCGCGAATGAAATCTCCTCTTTCGGAAAATAAATATTCTAAAGCTTGGTTCAAGATTTTGCTCACATCGTAATCCTCGCTCTCGCGGGCATTGTTGAGCAAGTTTTCTAAGCGGTTCCAGCGGAATTCGCCTTGTTTGAACAGCAAATCTTGCAGGGATGCTCTCAGTTCCGGTGCGGGGTCGCTCAACAGCCGTTTTGCAACGTAAGGATAAGCTTTGCTCAACACTTTGAATTCGGGGTCAACGTTGATGGCAATGCCTTCTAACGTGACGAGCGATCGAATAATCAAAGCATAGTAAGCTGGAACCCGGAAAGGATATTCGTACATTACCGCGGAAAGCTCGTCAGTAATGCTTTTGAAATTAAGTTCGGCAACGCTAGCACCCAAAGCATTGTTAAATACGCCCGCCAAAGCTGGAATAATGGGGGTTAAATCAGTGTCAGGCGTTAAAAACTCCAACTTCACGTAATCTTTTGCTAAACCTTCAAAGTCGCGGTTCACCAAATGCACCACAGCTTCCAACAAGCCGTATCGCTGATAAGGTTTAACTTCGCTCATCATCCCGAAATCGAGATAAGCCAATTGACCGTCAGGAGTTGCCAAAAGGTTGCCGGGATGCGGGTCGGCGTGAAAGAAACCGTGTTCGAGAAGTTGTCTGAGAGAACACTGCACACCCACTTCAATTAAGTAAGGAGCATCGATTCCTTGAGCTTTAACGGCTTCTAAATTCGTGAGTTTGATGCCGGTGATCCACTCCATTGTTAAGACGCGGCGGCGGGTATATTCCCAGTAGATGCTGGGAACATAAATGTCTTTGATGTGGCCGTAGAGTTTGGCAAACCGTTCGGCATTTTGTCCTTCGTGGGTGTAGTCCATTTCTTCGTAAATGCGCTCGCCCAACTCGTCCATAATGCTTGCGAGGTCACTGCGAATTACTTTGAAGTTGTTTTGTGCCCAAACTGCAACGCGCCGCAGGATGTAGATATCTAAGCCGATGTTTTCGGCTAAACCCGGTCGCTGGACTTTGATTGCGACTGTTTCTCCGGTTTTGAGTTTGCCTTTGTAGACTTGTCCGAGAGATGCTGCTGCGATCGGATCGGGGCTGATTTCTGCGTAGATGTCTTTGGGGTGGGCGCCCAATTCTTCTTGGATGAATTGATATGCTACTTCGTTCGGAAATGCTGGCAGTTGGTCTTGCAGCGTTGTTAGTTCTTCTAAATATACTGGCGGTACTAAGTCGGGCCGTGTTGAGAGTGCTTGTCCGATTTTGATGAAAGCTGGGCCGAGTTGGGCCAGAATTTCTCGCAGTCGGACGGCGCGACGCTTTTGGTTGGTGGCGGTACGACCTGTTTTGCCGTCGAACCACACACTGAAGGCAAAGCTAAAAAATGTCCAAACAACGCTCGACAGCCTTCCCCAGACTTGTAGAGGTCGATTTCGGTACAGGGCTGCGATCGCCACTGGATCGTACCGAACAGCATCTCCGGCCAACTCGAAAGCTATGTCTCTGGCTGATTTGAGCCGATCGCCCGTTACGACCTCGGTCTCTAGTGATACTGGTACTGCTTGCAGGGGAATTGTATTTGCATCTGGGAAATTGCCGAGTACAGCCTGAGTCCCTGAATTTACATAAGTTTGCGGGGAGGCTGGCGATACTGTCTTGACATTCATAAATCAGACCTAGTGTGAAGCATTGTAAATATATTGTAACAATTTAAGGAAGAAGACCCTTCTTCCTTCTTATATACTTACTCGCCGCTGGATCTTTTGAGTCGATCGCGAATGCCTGACAATTGCGATTGGCTACTGACGGGCGATCGGGGTTGGGGCATTTCGGTATCGGGCCAGTTCGGTAAGTCGTTACAGGGACAGAACTCCGGGGGCATTCCGTTTTGTTTGAACACTACGGGCATAGCGCAGCGCGCGCAGTCACTGATTTCCCAAGCTGGTGTCAGCAGTTGGGCAATTGTTTCGTTTGTGCCTTCGAGGTAGCAGTCTCCGCTGTCGCGGGAGATGATTTTTTGCCAGCAGTCTTCAAATTCCTGGCTGTAGCGATCGCCGGCATTTACCGATTTGGGCAGCAGCGCTTCGGAACCGTTGCGAATTAATACTTTTTTGCCTAACTGAAACCAGTAAGCAATATATTTTCTTACTTCACTATCTGATGCCATAACTTTTAGTCTACCCTTCAACTAATTGATTAGTTTAGATTTTTAATTTGAAATTAGCACTCTTTCTTAAGAGACATTTTAGCTTTTACATAATTTCAAAATTTGGCTATTCCTCATGTCAAATTGTTGGGCAGTTCCCCCTAGGGAGTATGTTTTTTGATTAATTTATGTGACTGTTTAGTCTTCAATCTTAGTTGAAATTATACCTGATTTTCAGTTAAAATTGTCCATCGGGAAACCGAGATGTTTTCTCTCTTGTCGATCGCGACTCCGGCTGTTAATTTTTCGCTACGGGCGGCAGCGGGGTACCCAGAGCCCTTAGATCCAAAGCGTAACCTCCGGTGGCGAGATAAACATTATCGGCGATCGCCCCGATGTGGCGGACGAGAGTGCCGAGGCGATCGCGAAACAGCCTCCCCGCCGGATAAGCAGGCACAACGCCCCATCCGGTTTCTTCCCCTACCAAAATTACATCAGCCGCCGCCGACTTCAAACAGGCTAGCAAATCTTGCTGCGTAGCCGCCCAAACAGCAGCTTCTTGTTCCAAAAGATTTGCCGTCCAAGTTCCCAGGGAATCAATCAACAAGCAATCTGAGGGCTTGCTGGTCCCCACAACTGCCGATAATTCGATCGGCACTTCTAGAGTTGTCCAATCAACTGGACGGCGATTTCGGTGCTGATCGAGGCGACGAAGCCACTCCAAATCAGCTTCATCAACGCGACTGGTAGCCACATAGATTATTTGTTTTCCCGAACCCGCCGCCAGAGTTTCGGCCCATTCACTTTTGCCACTCCGGGCGGGCCCAGTTACTAAGATTAATTGTCTAGATGTGGTGGGTTCTGAGTTAGTCATTAGTTATTAGTCAGCAGTCATTAGTCAGATACAAAGGATTAAACACAATTACCAATTACCAATTACCAATTACCAATTATCATTTAAACTGCCAACTACCAAATGCTTTTTAAGCGATAATAGCATTGATGAGACAATATCAGAGTAAGTCGATCGAGAACCCCCGTATTTCCCAAGCTGTTATTTATGCCAGATCATCCTCAGATATCAGCGATTATTTGCACCCACAATCGCGCCGCCTATTTAGGTGGGGCGATCGACAGCTTGCTGGTACAGGATTTTCCCGACAACTTTGAAGTAGTAGTAGTGGATAACGCTTCTAGCGATTATGCAAGCCCCGAAAGTTCGATTTCGCGTACCCGCGAGGTGGTAGAAGCAAGACATGGCGATCGGCGCCTCAAGTACGTCTGGGAACCCGAAATCGGTCTGTCAGTAGCCCGGAACACCGGCGCTAAGCAAGCTCGCAGCGAAATATTAGCTTATCTCGACGACGACGCTATTGCTGAGCCGAATTGGCTCAGGGTGCTGCTGGCGGCTTATCAAAGCAATCAAAAACTTGCCGTAGCTGGTGGCAAAGTCAATTTGCTCTGGCCTTCTGGAGTCAGCCCGCCCGAATGGCTGTCACCGGGATTAGCCCAGAACTTGGGATCATACGATTTAGGCGATACTTGCCTGTACGTCACTGCTGCCGGTTTGACTCCTAGGGGAGTAAACTACTCAATCCGGCGCGCTTTTCTCGAACAAATTGGCGGCTTCGATGTCAAACTCGGTAGAGTCGGCAAAAAGTTGCTGTCAAATGAAGAGTTGCGAACCACAGAATTAGCTTTAGAGTTAGGTTGGCAAGTAGTTTATCTACCGGAGGCCCTGGTGCTTCACCATGTCGCAGCAGAAAGGCTCAACAAAGCTTGGTTTCTAGAGCGCGGGTGGTGGCAAGGCATCAGCGAGTGTTATCGCGAACAATTGTCCGATCGAGACGGTATTGCTCAGCTTGGGCGAGGGGGTGAAAGAATCTTGAGGGGTGTCTGGAAGTCTTTTAAATATATTAGAGATCCAGGGCTGCGCTTTGAAAACTTCGTTTTTGCCTGGGGTCAAATCGGTTATTTGAGCGCAGCCATCCGCGGCCTGATTTTTGCACCGAAATCGACCAGCAGGCATTAGGCTATAGGCAATATCCCTCGCTGCTCAAGTCGTCGGCGCGGCTGTGCCGATCGCACTTCATCTACAAAAACTCGACCGCATTCAGGTTCAAGCACTCGATTATGACATCTAGTTCATCCAAGATTCCGGTTTCAGTTCTCATTCCGGCAAAAGACGAAGAACTTAATCTACCTGCGTGTCTGGCCAGCATTGCCAGGGCGGATGAAGTTTTCATGGTTGATTCCCAAAGCAGCGATCGCACGGTGGAAATTGCCATCAGCACCGGCGCAAAAGTAGTGCAGTTTTACTTTGACAACCGTTGGCCGAAAAAGAAAAATTGGTCTTTGGACAATCTGCCCTTTCGCAACGAATGGGTATTAATTGTCGATTGCGACGAGCGCATTCCGCCAGAACTTTGGGACGAAATCGCGCAGGCGATCGAAGACCCCAATTTTGACGGCTACTACCTCAACCGCAAAGTCTTCTTTTTAGGCCAGTGGCTGCGTTACGGCGGCAGATATCCAGACTGGAATTTGCGTTTGTTCAAGCATCAAAAAGGACGTTACGAAAACCTCGGCACTGAATCCGTCCCCAATACTGGCGACAACGAAGTTCACGAACACGTTATTTTAGCTGGTCAAGTCGGCTACTTAAAAAATGACATGATCCACGAGGATTACCGCGATTTATTTCACTGGATAGAACGGCACAACCGCTATTCTAATTGGGAAGCTCGCGTGTATTACAATATTATTGAAGGGCGCGACGACAGCGGTACTATTGGCGCTCACTTATTTGGAGATGCAGTGCAGCGGAAGCGCTTTCTCAAAAAAGTTTGGGTGCGGCTGCCTTTTAAACCAATGCTCAGATTTATTTTATTTTACTTCATTCAGCTCGGCTTTTTGGATGGAAAAGCTGGCTATATTTATGCAAGGTTATTGAGTCAATATGAGTATCAAATTAATGCAAAACTTTATGAATTGCGTTGTTGTGGCGGTCAGTTGAATGTGGCCGAATCTCAACCGCCTCTGTCGCCACCAGTAGTTATCACTCAGGAGACAGAAGTGAAATTGCCGTAATAGTAGGTAGGGGATTTTAACCGCCGATGGCGGCGGATTGACGCAGATGAACGCCGATAAATGTTGATTTGGGTTAAGTGCGATCGCCCTTTTGGATCGAATCGGCGATCGTACTTTTCCTTCCTTTCCTAAATCAGCATGAAATTAGCAGATGTAATCGCATTGGCACTCACTCCAATCATCACGCCTAACTCCTCTCCTGTCAAGACATTTTTGATGAGAGCTCCCTGAGTATTTTGAGTTATGGCTAACTGACCAAAACTCAAACCACCGCTTAATCCAATCAAATCTTGACCCACGGTAAAATCAGCGATTATATCAAATCCTTGACCAGCTTTCAAGGCAAAGATATCATTGCCGCTACCGCCAATCAAACTATCATTACCAAAGTCTCCGTAAAGGATATCAGAGCCTTTTCCCCCCAGGAGAGTATCATTATCTTCCCCTCCATCAAGAGTATCATTTCCTTCACATCCTCCCAGAATATCTGCTGCTTCGTTACCGCCGATCAAATCATTACCTACACCGCCGCAGATAGTATCCGAACCTAACTGTCCAAACAGGTAGTCATCACCTTGACTACCAAGAATTATGTCGTCACCTTTGCCTCCATATAAGGTGTCATTATCCTTGCCACCATCGATGAAATCATCATCTTTATCACCAAGAATGATGTCATTACCTTCGCGGCCATGTAACAAGTCATTGCGTTTGCCTCCGAAGATTAAATCGTTGCCCAATTCGCCAAGAACGATGTCGTTTCCTTCATCTCCATAGAGGATATCGTCACCTTTGCCTCCGGTGATGAAGTCGTTGCCTTGGTTGCCATTAAAGATGTCTTTACTGGCTCCACCATATAAGTTATCATTCCCGGATTTGGCATCGAATATATTGCCGTTGTTAGTGCCGAGAAATTCATCGTTTTGGGCAGTGCCTATTTGAATTCCCGATACACCAAGTATGGTGTTTTCAACTGAGTTAGGTTGGTTTAAGTTGGGATAGGCAAGGTCATCACAGATGCAGTCATCGTTAGGGATGTTGTTGGTTGTTGGTGTTGGCGTTACCGATGGTGTTACCGAGGGCGCGGGTGTTACCGAGGGCGCGGGTGTTACCGAGGGCGTGGGTGTTACCGTTGGAGTGGGCGTTACTGAGGGCGCGGGTGTTACCGAGGGAGTGGGCGTTACCGTTGGAGTGGGCGTTACTGAGGGCGCCGGTGTTACCGAGGGCGCGGGTGTTACCGAGGGCGTGGGTGTTACCGTTGGAGTGGGCGTTGGTGTTGGTGTTGGTGTGGGAGTTAGTGCAGTATTTACAGTCAAATTAACTACACTCGAAGCAGTAGAAGTATTACCCGCAGCATCCTTAGCTGTCGCAGTTAAGGCGTAAGTACCATCAGTTAAAGCTGTTGTCGGTGTAAAAGTCCAATTTCCCGAAGCATCCGCCGTAGCAGTACCCAAAGAAGTTGTACCTTGTAAAATGTTAACGGTACTATTAGCTTCAGCAGTTCCCGTCACAGTCGGAGTGCCAGTGGCTGTTGTGCCAGCGACTGTTGTAATGGTGGGTACTGTGGGTGCAACAGTGTCTACGATGAGACTAACTACACTCGAAGCACTAGAAATATTACCCGCAGCATCCTTAGCTGTCGCAGTTAAGGCGTAAGTACCATCAGTTAAAGCTGTCTGGGGGGTAAATGTCCAATTCCCAGAGGCATCAGTAGTCGCACTGCCCAGTGCAGTTGTGCCTTGTAAAATATTAACGGTACTATTAGGTTCGGCAGTTCCCGTCACAGTCGGAGTTGCATCGTTTGTTGTACCAGCGGCAGTAGTGATTGTAGGTACTGTGGATGCTGTGGCATCGATTGTGAGATTAACTGGAGTTGAAGCCCCAGAAACATTACCCGCAGCATCCTTAGCTG